>JAAYEX010000042.1 GCA_012728535.1 Clostridiaceae bacterium
AAAGAGCATTATGGCAAGCAGTAACGGTAACAACGAAAAGATCCCGATCTACCGGCAATTGGCCGGATTGATCAGAGAGCAAATCAGGAGCGGTGAGCTGGCTCAGGGTGTGAAATTATCCTCGATACGCGATGCTGCAGAGGAATATAAAGTTTCCGTCGGTACAGTGCGCCATGTGTATTCCATCCTGGAGCAGGAAGGACTGATTATTGTCGACCGGGGTCGTGGCAGCTTTGTCAGCAGTCCGGAACAACATGACCGGGAAAGCCGCAAACAGATTGCGCTGGAATCTATCGACAAGATGCTGAACACTTTATCACTTAATGGCTTTTCCACACAGGAAGCGCAAATATTATTTGAATTACGCCTGAGGCAACGAGAATCAATGACACGGCCTGTGCGTGTAGTCGCCGTCGCCAAGTCACCTGAAGAACGCAGCATTCTGGGTCGTTCATTGGACACTATCCAACAGGCGGAAATCTATCGTATGTCTTTCGACGATCTTATCAGCAGCCCGGAACGTATTGCTTACGGTCCGGATTTTTTATGTTATCCCATATCTTTGGAAAGTGAACTGGACGAGTTGGATTTACCGGAAGTAAAGCGTTTGCCTGTATCTATCACTTTAGGACAAGATTCAGCTGTCAGGCTCACCCAATCTCTCCAAGGACGGAAACTGGGCGTTTTGAGTGTGAGCCGCAGCTTTATGAGTGTCATGCATGCTCAATTGAAAAAGTTTTTTGGCGACACGCTTTCCTATGATAGCAGGCTCCTGGGTGATTTGCAATCTACCCGTGAATTTATTGCAGACAAGGAAGTTTTGCTTCTGCCTGCTTCGATTCAGGATTTTATTGATTCGGAAGAGATTGCTCTGCTTCGACAGGCGGCAAGAGAGGGACAGAAGCATATATATGTGGAGCTCAGCTGTGATGAGGGCTCAATGATTTATGTTAATCGCACAGTTCAGGATCGTTATCGTGAACTGCGTACCCATATAAATAATGGAGGATAAATAATGGCAGAAAAAAACGGCAAAAAACTGGTGATCGGCGTAATCGGCGCAGATGTACATGCGGTAGGAATCCGCATTCTGGAATACGCTTTCAGCCAGGCAGGTTTTGATGTAACTAATCTGGGAGTAATGGTGTCACAAGAGGAATATGTAAACGCAGCAGTTGAGACTGATGCTGATGCTGTTGTAGTCTCCTCTCTTTATGGCCACGCTGAGCTGGATTGTCGTGGTTTGCGCCAGAAACTCGACGAGGCGGGTCTGGCAGACATACTGCTCTATGTAGGCGGTAATATCGTTGTCGGCAAGCAGGATTTCATAGAGGTGGAGAAGCGCTTTAAGGATATGGGCTTTGACCGCGTTTTCCCGCCTAGCACACCACCGGAAGAAACTCTGAAATGGCTCAAGTCTGACCTTGGAGTAAAATAAATGGGAGCCGTACTTCTTATTGATTTCGGCAGCACCTGGACTAAGCTGACTGCGGTTTCGCTGGAAAATGAGGCCTTGCTAGGATCTGCGACGGCCTTCACTACCGTTGAAACGGATATTAATATAGGCCTGCAGGAGGCGATGAAAGAGCTGGAGGCTAAAATCGGTCCTCAGGAATATGACGATATTCTGGCCTGTTCTTCCGCTGCCGGCGGTTTACGCATGCATGTGTCAGGTCTGGTGCCGGAGCTGACTGCTGAAGCGGCACGCATGGCTGCGCTCGGCGCAGGAGCAAAGATTGAACAGGTTTTCTCATATGAATTAACCAGACAGGATCTGACACTGATTGAGGGAAACAAGCCTGATATATTTTTGTTGGTCGGCGGGACAGATGGCGGCAACAGGGATTGCATTGTCGGCAATGCCGAGAAACTTGCAGGGCTTAAGGTACGCTTTCCCATTATTTACGCAGGCAATCGCAGCGCTCTTGACGAGTGTGAGGAAATCCTCTGTGATTTTCCGCTAACTGTCTGTCCAAATGTAATGCCGCGATTCGGTGAATTGCAGACGGAGACCGTGCAGAAAGAAATACGCAATCTTTTTCTTACACAAATAATTGAAGCCAAGGGTCTGACTGAAGCACAAAATCTGCTGTCAGGAATTCTGATGCCTACACCATCAGCTATGCTTTCAGCTATGAAGCTGCTGGCCGAAGGCACCGGAGCGGAGGATGGGATCGGCCCTTTACTTGGTATAGACGTTGGCGGTGCCACCACGGATATCTACTCCATTGCAGACGGTTCGCCTCAGGATATCAAGGTCATGCTGAAGGGCTTGCCTGAACCTTATGTCAAACGCACAGTTGAAGGTGATATCGGCATGCGTTACAGTATCGACGGCATCATAGCTGAACTGGGCCTAAAGAATCTGGCCGGACTAAGCGGCCTGTCAGAGACCAGGCTGACCGAATTAGTTGAGTGTTTCAGCAGCGAAAAAGATGTTATTCCCAGAGGAAGTGAAGAAGAAGCTTTTGAGCTGGCTTTGGCCATGGCAGCGGTTGATGTGGCAAGTCAGCGTCACAGTGGCAAACTGCTGGAGGTATACACCAGTACAGGTCTGGCATATCTACAGACCGGCAAGGACTTGCGTTCACTGGAGCAGATTGTTCTAAGCGGCGGAGCTCTCATTCACGCAGGAGATCCGTTAAAGATTGCCGGAGCTGCACTATATAGCAATGCTGTGCCGACATCATTGCGCCCGCTTAGGGCACGGGTTTGGCGTGACAGCAAATATATTCTGTCAGCAATGGGTGTTCTGGCGGAAAAAGAGGCTGATATCGCT
>JAAYEX010000043.1 GCA_012728535.1 Clostridiaceae bacterium
TGTATAGAGCCCTCTCAGGTATTTTTGCTCAGGCTTCAGTCTTGAAACTGCCTGCTCAACCATCTGATCTATCTCTGCTCCGTCTGCGTCAAATCCGTCAAAGGTCACTGCCTCCTCGCCTCTGGCCAGAGCAACAGCCTTCCTGGCTGCATCTTCAAGGCTGAGGCAGGGATAAGCCCCCGCTTCCTTAATAGACTCGGCGTCTCCACCGATAAAATCGATAACGACAGGTTTTTCCGATTTTTTAACCAGTTCGTAAATCTTCTTCTCTACAGAAGCTGCAGGCGGTTTTGACACGAGGACTATGACTTCAGTCTCGGGATCTGCCATCAGAGCTTCAATTCCCTGAATCATCATAAGCCCGCCAATAGTCTCGCTAAGGTCACGTCCGCCGGTTCCGATTACCTGGGAAAAGCCTTCACCCAACTGATGGGCAACAACTGTAATTTCCTGTGTGCCGGTACCGGAAGCTCCTACCAGACCGATTTTGCCTCTTCTGACTACGTTAGCGAAACATAGAGGTACACCATTAATAATGGCGGTTCCACAATCCGGGCCCATCATCAGCAAACCTTTTTCGACTGCCATCTTCTTAAGTCGCAGTTCATCTTCAATTTTGACGTTATCAGAGAACATCATGACATTCAGGCCTGCGCGCAGAGCGTTCTCCGCTTCTGCAGCTGCATATTCACCCGGAATAGAAAGCACTACCATGTTGGCACCCTGGAGGTGGTTGAGTGCTGAGTCCAGTGTCGGCGGCTGGTAATCTCCGGAACCGCTTTCCTTTTTCTTGTTCATCTCATCATTAAAAGCCGCTAGCAGATCATCCATACTTACCTTAGATTCATCATATCGGGCAGCTATGAACAAATCGTTGGGGGTGACGCCTTCTAATTCAGGCACAAACATGTCCATCATCTTTACTAAATCAAGGTTTAACTCCGTCCCCATGCCGACCAGCACATCCTCTACCCCGTCAAGTTTCTGAACCTCACGGGAGATAAGCATCAGTGTAACTGAGTCGTTATAGGCATTTTCCTTTACAATTGCTTTTATCATTTAGCCTTCTCCTTTAGCTTATTTCGATATCAATTCTCTACTGTTAACTTCTTTATTGCTACATTTGTATTTTCATTTTCATACAAAATCAAAGCGGCACAATACACACCTAAGAGGAAGTCTGAACCGGAAGAGGCACCATAGCGTAAAACCCTGTCCGCCAGCGTTTCCAAAGATTCCTGACCTTGACCTGCAAGAGCTCTGATCAGAGACAGATAGCTCTCATATGCTTTTCCCGAAGCAGCGTTATTTATCATATGGTAACTGAGTACCGTCGTTCGTTGGCGTGCCAAAGTGACAATTTTTTGAAAAAATTCGTTATCCGCTTCTTTGTAATATAAAAAGAGGATAATTCCTGTTAAAAAATCGTCACCCGAGGGTGTAAGCCCGGGACCGAAGCCAAGCAGACGCTCGGTCAGATCCGCCGCAAACACATAGTCCTTTTTTCTCAAAGCATCCAAAAATGCGAATAAATCTTCCTTGATATATTTGGAATAAATATTTAAGGGGCTGTCTATGACATCTGTTTCAGGCAGTAAGGCGGCCAGGTCAGAAATTCCGCCACCCTCACTTTCCAGCAGCTTCCTTCTGATTATTTGCAGTGAAGCCTGGTCAATGCTGCTTTCACTTTCGAATGTTTCAGACAAGCTGACCTTCCTGATTTCAGCTCCCTCCAGTGATATCCTTATACCCCGGGGCAACTGAAATATTTTTTGACCGTAAATCACAATATCTCCGGCCTGAAGCCCGTAGTGATCTAATTCAGCAGTATCAACAATAAAGCCCATCGGCATCAGTTCGCGCTTGTCGGCCGCCATTGTAAGTAACTCTTCATCCGTCATAAGGTTAATCGAGGTCTCAAAGACTGAGTGGACCTGCAGTTCCAACTGCGGTCGCTCCAGCAAAAACCGGTGGAGGTCAGATGCAAGCATCAGGGTTTTGTGTTCGTGTTCGGCCATCATTGGAGCAACTCCCTTATTTTCAGAGCCAGCTGGAAATTAAAGGCTGTATCCGGATCACGCAGATCAACGCCATATACATCGCGAATGCGGTTAATCCTGTACACTACCGTATTGTAGTGGGTAAACAATATCTCCGACACACGTCGCAGGTTGCCTCCGGCTTCGAAATAAGCACAGATAGTGTCGAAGAAATCATTGCGTTTTTTCGGATCCGGCTCATCAATAGTATTCAATATTTCATCTGCAAAGGCGAGTGCATCTTCTTCTATCATCGGGTGCCCAAGAATTTGCAGTACATCTAAATCTTCATAAAACAGAACTTTCGCTTCTGTATCTTTCCGGTTTTGCAGAATACGTACAGTCTGTTCTGCCTGCTTCAAACTGGTCGGAAGATCTTTGTATGATTTAACGCATGAGCCGACACCAATAAATGTGCCGGTTAACTTTTTCTTCTCCTCAAGGTACTGTAAGAGAATTCCAATGAAGTGCTCGCAACTTTCGTGGCGGAGGTTTTCCGGTACATTCTGATCAAATTGCAGGAGGAAGATTGCACTGTCATCCGTCTGTGTTGAGAGGAAGTAGGCTCTGTATTCTTTCTTCAGTCGATTTGTCAGATACAA
>JAAYEX010000044.1 GCA_012728535.1 Clostridiaceae bacterium
CTTATTCTTGATCGCGGCAGACATGGCGATTGCATTCACAGGCGAAGTCCAGATATGTTCATCCACAGGTCCATGGTCATCGTCATGATCATGGTCGTGATCATGGTCACCCGCCACTTGAATGATCCCGCTGGTAACCTCTTCACGCAGATCCACAAAATCCATCATGCGCAGAGTATTCTCGGGCTTTATTCCCCCTGATTCCAACAGTCGGTTGACCCAGGTCTCGGAACTTCCTCCGTTATAGATGAATAAATCCGCTTCATTAAGCAGTATGATGTCCTGCGGTGACGGCTCGTAAGCATGAACATCTACGCCGGCGGGCATCAACATTCTCACATCAGCCTGATCTCCCGCAATACTGCGTGCAAAATCAAAAGAGACAAACAAAGTTGTTATAATTTTCAGATCCGCATCAGAACTATCATCCGGGCTTTTGCTGCAAGCACTGACCATACCGACCAGGACAAGCAGCATAGCGATTAAAACAGTAGCGGCTAAAAACATTTTCGCAGACCGTTTTACACTTCTTTTGGAAAATCTATTCATCTAATCCCTAATTTCTTCTTAATCTTAACTATATTGCCCAATATTTTACCATTAGCGCAAGAGCATGTGAAAAGGAGTAACAAGTTCCTGTCTTTTCTTTTATAGATCGCATAAACTGGTGCGGATAAGAAGATTTTCCGGAAGGAAGACAATCATGCCAAAAGACAAGCTGCTGATAACAGGAACTGATTCTTATATCGGGCAAATGCTCTTAATGGAGCAGTCGCTGCTGGATGCCTTCAACTGGGTCGAGCTGAAGCGTAATATGAGAAAAGAAGATATCATCAGCAATCTGTCTGATGCAAAGTTCCTTCTGCATCTTTTTGAGACAAAAAGTGGATCTGAAGACAGGCTGATCACCGACAATGCAGGCTATACTGAACAACTCATTAACCTGATGGAAGAAAGCGGACATAACTTGCCTTTTATTTATGTTTCCTCTGACTATGATGACTCAGCATATGGGCGCAGCAAACTGCTCAGCGAACAGTTGATTCGCGAGTATGGGCAGCGCCGGCGTATACGGAATATGATCTACCGACTGCCTATCTTGATGGGGGACCGCTTGTACCTTGATGAGGCCAATCCCCTGCATGATTTGTGCTATCAATTGATCTTTGACCAGGAGACAATTATCCTGCCTGACCGGCAAGAGCATAAATTCGTTGATATCAGAGATGTGACGAGGGAGATTGCAAGGGCACTCAGCGGCAGGGCTTTTTATGCCACTGTCGACCTCTCTATTTGCGTTGTCCCCTCGGAACACTATGCCGACTGGAAGCGTGTTCTTTCTATCTTAAGAGAGATCAAAGAAAAGGGAGAGGATTACCCTCTCCCCGAGTTTAGAAAAAGCTCGCTAGAATACAAACTCTATCTAACTTATCATTCACTTCTGGACTACTATTCCACCAGAAACATTAAATAGCCATAGCCTTCAGCTTCCATTTCTTCCAGAGCAATGAAGCGAAGGGCGGCACTGTTGATGCAGTAGCGCAAGCCGCCGAGTTCTTTCGGCCCGTCATCAAAAACATGTCCCAGGTGGGAATCCGCTGAACTGGAGCGGACCTCGATCCTCTCGCGGTAAAGGCTATGGTCCTTATAGTAATCAATCATTCCCTTGCTTATCGGCTTCGAAAAGGAAGGCCAGCCGCAGCCGGAATCAAACTTATCCGTGGAACTGAAGAGGGGCTCACCGCTTACGATGTCAACGTAAATGCCTTTTTCCCTGTGGTCATTAAACTCATTATCAAAGGGTCGCTCGGTTGCGCCGTCCTGCGTCACTCTATATTGGAGATCAGTTAAATCCTGACGTAAATCTTCGTCAGATGGGCGGTCGTATCTCTGCTTATCGCCAAGCTCTACCGCGAATCTCTCGAACAGCTCCGGATCGACTCTCTCGCCTTCAGCCCGACTCTCTTTCAGTTCGGGAACAGCCAGCTCTGCTTCTGTCAGAGGCAGGTCTGCCAAATTTAAATTGACATGACAATAACCGCCGGGATTCTTGTCCAGATATTCCTGATGGTAAGCTTCCGCTTCATAAAAATTATTCAGCGGGTGGACTTCTATCACGATCCCTTTGGAGTAATCCTTGCGTCTGGCATCGATGTAGTCACAGATTTCATCAAAATCATCTTCATCTACATAATAAATACCCGGGCGATATTGATTTCCGATGTCATTGCCCTGACGATCAGCGGTAGTAGGGTCAACAATGCGGAAAAAATGCGCCAGTACTTCTCTGAGACTTAACTGTTCGGCATCATATTCAAGTTTCAAAGTTTCCGCAAAGCCGGTGTCACCACGCAGAACGTCATGATATGTCGGATCTTCCGTTTTCCCATTGGCATAGCCGACTTCCGTACTTATCACGCCCTTTGCCAAGCGCTGATAATAGCCTTCAACGCCCCAAAAACAGCCTCCGGCCAGATATATTGTTTTCTTATTCATAGGATTATCTCCTTTTCTTTTGTCATTAAGCTCAGAATCATTTCGCCAGATACCGAGATTCTCAGATTTGGCGTCTGCTTCCAGTTCTTTCAGATAATCATGAAAGTGGGTGTTAGGGCGGTAACTCTTGACCTTAACCAGGCCAAATCGGGCTAAAAGCTCATTCAACATTATATTTTCGTCCAGATAGACGTAAGCCAGCATGCGATCGTACTGATCATATTTTTCTGTATCAAACTGCAGCCAAATGCTTGCTCCGGGCTCAATTAATGCAGTAACAATGCGAGAAACATTCTCACCTTCCACAGTACGCAAATTTTCGTCGTGGTGTGAAAAAGATTCAGGCGCATCAATGCCGATAAGACGCAGGCGTTTACTTTGACCATCAATCTTTATGACCAGGGTATCGCCATCAACTACACGTTCCAGCAAAGCCGCCTGAAGGTTTTTTAGATCAGCCTTTCCACTCGGGCGCAAGGCATTGAAGTCAGGGGCAGCTTCACTAAGAGCAAGAGTGTATTTAAAGATCTGATCGTCGTCCAGGACTTGTTGCTGATTCAGGGCCGGCAGTTCTTCTACCGGCAGGCCGGGACCTGTAGCTGTCGGCTGACCGGTATTTTCAGGCTGTGGAAGATCTAATAGTGAACAGCCTGTGACAGACACAATGATGGTAAAGGCCAGAAAGATGCTCCACAGGGCTGTAAGCGGTCTTTTTATTATATTTAAACGTGATTTCAGCCTTCTCACGTTCATTTCACATTTGTTCAAATTTCCACTCTTTCAAAGTCACATGTTACGAGTATTCTAAGATCGTAGCTTAAATGCTACTAACACCTCTTCATACGTCTCCTCTGGTAAGGGCTCCGTCGGAGCCCTTATCAATTTTTTAAGAAAAATATAGTCAGGAGCCGGATCGAATGAGCTCCAATTTTTCATCCCTGATTCTTTGGGCCTGTCGGATAATCTGCTCTATATCGAGTGTCGGCCAGGACCCGTCACGATACAAGACTTTTCCATTAACCATTGTAAGTGCTATATCTGAAGACTGGGCTGTAGTAAATAAATTATCCGTAGGATCATAGACCGGCTGCATATGAGGTGCGCTGAAATCCACAATCGTCAGGTCAGCTGCCATACCTGCTGCCAGGCTTCCGGTATCACTTCGCCCCTGAGACAGGGCGCCGTTGAAACTGGCCATTTTCAAAAGTTCGGCTGTTGACAGGAAAAGCGGATCGCGTTCTACACCTTTTTGCACGTATGAAGCCAAAGTGATCTCTTCAAGCATGTTTAGATTATTATTGCTGGAAGCTCCGTCGGTTCCAAGACTGATACGTATGCCGTATTCTTTCCAGGCACGCAGACGGGCGATGCCGCTGCCAAGTTTGAGATTGGAAGTGGGGCAATGGCAAAGTGTCACATCATAATCGCGCAGGATTTCCAAATCACTGTCTTCAAGGTAAACGCCGTGTGCTGCGACAGTTGGCAGGTCAAAAAGTCCCAGGTCTGCGAAATATTCTGTAGGCGTCTTTCCCTGATGACGGATCTTGCATTCCTCATGCTCTTTCAGGGTTTCCGATAAGTGGACCTGCATGCGAAGTTTGCGTTCTTTGGCATAGTCCAGCAGTTCTCCTGCCAGAGAGGGTGCCGAAGAGTACTCGGCATGAAGGGCTGCGTCAATCACAAGCAGGCCATTAGAAGTCTTGCTCAATTCCAGTGCCTTTTCCGTCTCACGGTAGGCAGCGGTAAGCTTGAATTTGTCATTGGGACCTCCGGCCAGAGATCTGCCCAGGTTCGCCTTGATGCCACTTTCCAGGACAGCACGGCCGATACCTTCGATCCGCATATACATATCATTAAATGAGGTCACTCCGCTCTGAAGCATTTCCGCTATGCCGAGCAGGCTGCCCCAATACATATCTTCTTCCGTCATATGATCTTCGAAAGGATAGATTCTGTCCTCCAGCCAGTCATGCAAGGCCAGGCCCTCGCCATAACCACGCAATAAAGTCATGGGAACATGGCAATGCGCATTGACAAAACCGGGAATCATCCCCTTATTGCTGCCGTCATATATTTCTTCTGCTTCAGCAATCTCCTCAAATTCAGGTAAAGAACGGGGGTCCTCCAAACCCAGATAACGGATTTTTTCTCCTTCAACTAAAACAAAGTGTCGCGGTAAAATTTCACCGTCTGAATTAAATACAGTGATATTGCTAAATAGCATAAGCTCTCCTTTTTGCAAATCTTGGTGACGGATACTCCAACTAAACTCTGATCAGACTTAAGGCGTGGGATCCGGGTCGGGTTCAGGTTCAGGTTCCGGTTCGGGTTCCGGCTCCGGTTCGGGAGGATCAGGTACAGTTACTTCCGGCTCGGTTTCTTCCGGTTCTTCCCTGGAGTGCTCAGGACAGTCAATTCTGGGCACGCTGGATTTATCAAGATCAAAAATCTCAAGTCTTTGATGAGGGCACTTCTCCACGGCCCGATAACCCGTATCGGTGCAGATCCGCACTCTGGCTATATTGCCGTTTTCTTCAAATTCAAGTGGCTGCTTATCTTCATGCAGCTGAGCCATTACATCCTGCCAGATACGAATGGCATTTCGTGAATCCGCATCGTCTATTTCGGTTCGCCTGCCGTTTGCGTTGTCAAAACCGTACCAGACTGCCGCAGTATAATACGGAGTGTAGCCACAAAACCAGACATCAATCTGGTCACTGGTCGTACCGGTCTTGCCTGCCGCTGTCTGATTCGGCAGTTGTGCAAAGGGCGTGATCCAGCTGGTGTTCATCAAGGTCTCTTGCAGAATCGAAGTCATTACTGTCGCTGTTCCGGCTGAGAAAACCCGATCATATCGCGGTTTGTTTTCTAACAGAACATTGCCATCAGCATCCAGCACGCGTCTGAACAGGATCGGCTCGGTGTACAAGCCTTCGTTGGCGAGGGCTGCGTAAGCCGCTGCCATATCCGTAGTCGTTACACCGACTCCAAAGGCACCAAGAGCACCTGAAGGATGCTGTTCATTGGTTCTGTCAATGCCTAAGCGGCGTAAATATGAGAGACCGGTTGATGGGCTCAGGACTTCAGTATAAATTTCAACAGCAATCGTATTATAGGACTGTTGCAAGGCCTGCCGGACAGTAACCAGTCCGTAGTGCTGGCGAGTCACGTTTACCGGCCATTCTTCCTCCGGATGTTGGGGATCCAGGAATTTCGGCTCATCATTAAAAATTGATGCAGCAGTGATCATACCGGCTTCGACCGCAGGGCCATATACCAGAACTGGCTTGATCGATGAACCCGGCTGGCGGTAAGCCTGTGTCGCACGGTTAAAGACAAAGCTGCGTTCTTTTTCACCAAAACCACCGACTAAAGCTACAACTTCACCTCTGGTGGCAGGCTCATTTGACACAATCGTTATTGCTGCCTGAGGCGGCTCAGGAATATCGGGTAGGGCTTCAGCGTTAGTAGCGAAAAGTTCCAGTTTTTGAAAGCTTGCTTCAGCTTTCCGCTGCGCCTCCTGATCCATAGTTGTCTCAATCGTAAGTCCATGCTGGAAAACTGCAGTTTGTGCAAGATTGTAGGAATAGCCACGCTGGAGCATAAGTTGCTCAATAACCTGCGCCACAACTGCGTCAATAAAGTACGACGTCACATTGTCGCCTTTTTCTCTCTCGTCAACGACAAAAACCAGTTCACGGTTCAGAGCTTCATGGTATTCATCAGACTCAATCATTTCCAGCTCATACATTTTGCCGAGGATAATACGCATCCGCCGCATAGCATTGCGTCGGCCGTACTCTGTCAACGGATTGTAAATAGATGGTAAGTTGGGAATCCCTGCCAAAAAAGCGCTCTCTGCCAGATCGAGCTCAGAAACATCCTTGCCAAAATATGTCTTGGCGGCCGCCTGCACGCCTGTCAGGTTATTAGCCATGGGAACCATATTAAGGAAAAGCTCCAGAATTTCATCCTTGGACAGGCGTCGTTCCAATTCCAGGGCCCGTTCCCATTCCTGAACTTTGCGCTGGGCTGATCTCTCGTCCGCCCCCGACATCATTTTTACAACTTGTTGAGTAATAGTAGAGGCGCCATGCGTGGGGTTTCCGGCATTAATAAAAATACCCGCCACGGCATTTGCGATACGTTTTGGGTCAATACCGCTATGGTCCAAAAAGCGCTCATCTTCAATAGCGATAAAAGCTTCATCAATATAGCCGGGCTTCATTCTGGTAATGGAAACATATTCACGATTCACATTCTGAGCTCCGGTCAGCTCCTGCACAACACGTCCCTTATTGTCATAAATAACAGTTGGACCTTCCGAAGATCTCAAATCAATTATTTCAAGCGGGGTCGTTGTTGAAATATATCCCGAAAGCATACCGCTGCCGACTCCGGCAACAAAAACAGCCAAAATCAGGAGCAGAACAAGGACGATCTTAATGCCCTTTCTGGCAGCTGACCAGACCACTTCCGGCACAGACTGGAAGGTCCGGTTCTTTGTCGGATAGCCGCTGATACGTTTCCGCCATTCCTTTTTGGCCTTCTTATAACTCCGGCTCTGTTCTCCCTTTGCAGGACCATCTGTGTATTTATGCTGCTTGGGTGCCGGACGTCTGTTGGCTGCCGGCACCCGCTC
>JAAYEX010000045.1 GCA_012728535.1 Clostridiaceae bacterium
GCCTTCATCAACGCTATCTTCGCCTTCAGCATCAACAGCCTCTTCATCGACGATGCCTGCCTCGACCATTTCATCCTCGGTCATCATTTCCTCCGGAATATCGAGGACCTGGACTTCAGCAAATCTTGCGATCTCTTCTTCACTGAATTCACGTTCGCTTTCGACGAACTTGGTCTTGCATGGCAACTTATGGGATGCCAGGCGTAATGCTTCACGTGCGTTAGCTTCTGTTATACCGGCGACTTCAAAAAGTACGCGACCGGGCTTAACAACAGCCACCCAATACTCGGGAGAACCCTTACCTTTACCCATGCGGGTTTCCGCAGGTTTTGAAGTGACAGGTTTGTCAGGGAATATCTTAATCCACACTGTACCGCCACGACGGAAATAACGATTGATAGCAATACGTGCCGCTTCAATCTGGTTGCCGGTAATCCAGCACGGTTCAGTTGCCATCAGGCCATACTGTCCGTAGCTGACTTTGTTGCCGCGGGTTGCTTTGCCCTTCATGCGGCCACGATGTTGTTTTCTATATTTTGTACGCTTAGGCATTAACATCGGGTGTGCCTCCTTCTTGAGCTGTTTGCGTTTTCTTAACCGGAAGGACTTCACCCTTGTAAATCCACACCTTTACGCCAATCAGGCCGTAAGCAGTGTGAGCTTCTGCAAAACCGTAATCAATATCGGCACGCAGAGTATGTAGGGGGATTGTACCCTCGTGGTACTGTTCGGAACGGGCGATTTCAGCTCCGCCAAGACGTCCGGAAACCATGGTTTTAATACCCTTGGCACCGTTCTTAATGGCACGGCCGATCGCTTGCTTCATGGCACGTCTGAATGAAGTTCTTGCTTCAAGTTGACGGGCAATACCTTCAGCCACTAATTGAGCTTCTACATCTACATTTCGGACTTCCTTGACGTTGATGTAGAATTCGCTGCCGAACTGCTTTGCCAGCTTCTTCTTTAATTTTTCAATTTCAGCGCCCTGCCGACCGATAATGATTCCGGGTTTTCCTGTAGTGATAGTAACAACCGTTTTGTCATCACCTTCGCGCTCAATTTCTATCCGTGAAACACCGGCGCGTGAGGTCTCTGCGAACACTAAATCACGTATCTTTTTATCTTCAACTAGATAGCGGGCAAAATTCTTTTTATCCGCATACCAGCGTGAATCCCAGTCTTTAATAACTCCTACACGTAAACCATGTGGATTAACTTTCTGGCCCATACTATGCCTCCTCTTCGCTTTCTCTCAGAACAACGTTAATATGACTGCTGCGTTTTAAAATCCAGGAAGCTGCCCCTTTGGCACGTGGACGAATCCGCTTCAATGTAGGACCTTCAGTCGCATTAATCTCTGCGACATACAAACGCTCAGGATTTAAGCCGTTGTTGTTGACAGCGTTGGCTGTGGCTGAATTAAGCAACTTTTTAATCGGTTGCGCCGCAGCGTTTGAGGAATACTCCACTATGGCCAGTGCATCCTGCAGTGATTTCCCGCGGATAAGACCGGTTAGCAGATTTACCTTCTTTGAGTTCATGCGCAAATGTCGAACTGAAGCACGACCTTCATCGCGACCAATACCCAGATACTTACGTTCTTTCTTGCTTAAAGTCGGTGTTTTCTGATTGCGTCTGGTCTCTGCTTTGTGAGCAGCTATTAGTTCTTCGCGGCGCTCTTCTAATTCGACTTTACTCATTACTTTTCTTGACATATATTTTCTCCCTCCTCACTGCGATCAGCGAACAATTGCACGTCGATCAGACGATGCATGTCCTCTGAAGGTTCGCGTGGGAGCGAACTCACCTAATTTGTGTCCGACCATTTCTTCAGTAATGTAGATCGGCACATGCTTCCTGCCGTCATGAACTGCGATTGTGTGGCCAACCATCTCAGGGAAGATCGTGGAGGCTCTGGACCATGTCCTTATGACACGATGCTCATTCTTTTCGTTCATTGCTACGATTCGCTTCATCAGTGCTTCTTCAACATAGAAGCCCTTTTTTGTAGAACGACTCATTCTTTATCCTCCTTACTTCTTACGTCTTCTTCTGACGATCATTTCATTAGATTTTTTGTTACGTTTACGTGTCTTGTAACCACGGGTTGGCTTACCCCAGGGTGTCATAGGGCTTGGCATACCGATGGGAGCCTTGCCTTCACCGCCGCCGTGGGGATGGTCAACAGGGTTCATGACAGAACCGCGTACATGCGGCCTTCTGCCCATATGACGTTTACGTCCGGCTTTTCCGATTGTAACGATGCTGTTTTCAATATTACTGACAGTACCGATGGTTGCGCGGCATTCCTGAGGAACCAGGCGTACTTCCGTTGAAGGCAGACGCAATGTAGCATAACGGCCTTCTTTAGCTAGCAGCTGCGCAGACGATCCGGCAGAACGAACAAGTTGCCCACCCTTGCCAGGATGCATTTCAATATTATGAACCTGCGTACCAACCGGAATCGAGCTCAAAGGCAGGGTATTACCCGGAGCAATTTCCACTTCCTGGCCGGACATAACGGTGTCGCCGACCTTTAGCCCGTTAGGAGCTAAAATGTAAGACTTCTCGCCGTCTACGTAATAAAGCAAAGCAATAAATGCTGTCCGGTTAGGATCGTATTCAATTGACTTTACGACTGCAGGAATATCATCCTTGATACGCTTCCAGTCAATCTGTCTGTATTTTCTGCGGTTTCCGCCACCACGATGACGAACTGTGATTCTGCCGTAGTTGTTGCGACCACTGGACTTCTGCTGCGTTTGAAGCAAACTTTTCTCCGGAGCTTTTTTAACTGTTAAATCAGAATAATCAACTCTGGTCATCTGCCTTCTCGCGGGGGAAGTCGGTCTATAACTTTTTGCCATTATAATTCTCCTTCTTTCGCTTGAACGGCTTATTGGCCGAACCCGAATTCTTCAATCGAAGTTTTGTATTTCTTCGATCTGGTGCTTGTTTTACCGCCCGCAGTCTGATAGGTTTCAGCCGCCGGATCGGTATCTATGGTAATAATTGCTTTCTTGCGGGCTGAAGTCATACCTTTTCTCCCGGCTCCGACACGTCGTTCTTTGCCGCGCAGATTAATCGTATTGACTCCTGTGACCTTAACATCAAAAAGCACTTCAACTGCTTGTCTTATTTCTGTCTTGCTTGCCCGGCGGTCAACCTCAAAAGTATATTTGCCGTATGCAGCTTCCATCATGCTCTGTTCTGTGATGACGGGACGAATAATGATATCGTGTGGGTTTCTCATGATGCGTATACCTCCTCGATTGTGCCAAGAGCTTCGCGTGTTACGATTAGCAAATCGGACTTCAGAAGATCAAGTACGGAAAAGGCATTTACTCCTGCTGTACGAACATTAGGAATATTGCGTGCTGAACGCATCACTTCCACATTGCTGCCACTGGTAACAATCAGTGCCGATGTTTCAACACCGACATTTTTCAAAATTTCGACCATTTCGCGAGTTTTATGTGTTTCCATATCCAAAGAGTCCAGCACCAACAACTTTTCATTAGCTGCCTTGTCGGACAAAAGCGAACGCATAGCCAGACGTCTTAATTTTTTCGGCAAACGCGTCCTGTAAGAACGTGGAGTCGGACCGAAAGTAACACCACCACCGACAAAAATGGGAGAACGGTTAGAACCGTGACGTGCACGACCTGTTCCCTTCTGACGATAAGGTTTTCTTCCGCCGCCACGAACCTCTGAGCGACCCTTGGTTTTACTGGTGCCCTGTCGGCGGTTTGCCTGCTGAGCAAGCATCACCCGATATACGGCATCAAGGTTTGGCTCAATAGCAAAGACATCATCAGATACTTCGAGAGTTTCAACAATATCGCCTTTAATATTTAATACATTAATTTGCATTTATCAGTTCCTCCGTCTACTTTCCCTTAACGCTGGTCTTGATTTCCAACAGACCGCGCTTGGGACCGGGCACTGAACCGCGTACTACCAGGATATGACGTTCTCCGTCAACCTGTACTACCTGAAGGTTCTGTACTGTCACACGCTTATTGCCCATCTGACCAGGCAGTTTCTTACCCTTGAAAACTTTACCAGGTGTTGCCGATGAGCCCATGGAGCCTGGCCCGCGATGATATTTTGAACCGTGGGACATGGGTCCGCGTGACACACCGTGACGCTTGATTGAGCCCTGGAAGCCTTTACCTTTGGAAATACCTGAAATATCTACAAAGTCGCCTTCAGCAAACATGTCAGCAACATTAACTTCTTGTCCTGCTTCAAACTCTTCACCTTCATCCGCGGTAAATTCACGGATGTAGCGCATTGGAGCGACTTCTACTTTTGAAAACTGACCACTGTGAGGACGCGTTGCCTTTTTATAATCTTCATATCCAACGCGCGTAGCTGCATAGCCGTCTTTTTCTACTGTCTTATTCTGTATGACCTTGAGTGGTCCACAGGCAATGACTGTTACGGGAACGGAATTCCCCATTTCATCAAATACTTGTGTCATACCAGCTTTACGGCCGAGCATGAATTTTGCCATCTTCTATTACCTCCTGGTTATTGGTTCACATCTACGGTGAACATTGACCAATTATTGTTATAGTTTGATTTCGATGCTAACGCCGGCGGGCATCTCAAGTCTCATCAGAGATTCTATGGTCCGCTGTGTTGGCGTCAGGATATCTATCAGGCGCTTATGAGTACGGACCTCAAACTGCTCACGTGAATCTTTATTAACGTGGGGCGAGCGCAGAATCGTAATGATATCTTTCTCTGTCGGCAAAGGTATCGGGCCTGATACACTTGCACCTGTGTTCTTAGCTGTTTCAACAATACGTTCAGCACTCTCATCAAGAATGCGATGGTCGAAAGCTTTCAGTCTGATTCTAATAGTTTGCTTAACTGCCATTTTTTCCTCCTATGGCTACGTATTAATCACTCTTTCGGCAATCACTATCGACTCGGGTGTGTCTAACTCTTTCATTTTAAAACCCAGTCGAAGTGCTTGGCGCTTACGCTGGGTGCTAAGCTGCCGCGTGATTATCGTCCGGATCATGCCGGACTGCTCTAACGAAGTTACCTCTCCAATCCGCAGCGAACTGGAAAGCAATCTCCGTCTTCTTCGCTCACCTTTTTAGGCACAGACGCAGAGGTCCATCTAAAAAGGCACAAGGGGAAGTATAAAGTATCAAGGGGCATATTGCAAGCAATTTTTCAAAAAAGTTGCAAAAGGTTTGAAATATTACGCTAAACTCTCTTTCCTGCTTAAATCGTTGTCAAAAATAGAGAGATAAGTCCATAATATGTGCGACATGAGTTTACTGAGCATTAACAATATATCAAAATCGTACGCAACCGTAAAGGTGCTGGAAGGTGTCGATCTCAACATTATGCCCGGAGATAAGATCGCTTTGATTGGCGACAACGGCGCCGGCAAAACCACGCTGCTGCGCCTTATCGCCGGTAGTGAAAGTCCCGACCCCGAATTCGGTAGCATACAGCTTGCACGCGGTACAGTCGTAGGTTATCTGGAACAGCAACTGGAACACCTTAATGCCGGAGGTGATTTCCCTTTGGAAGATCCGGAGATAAGTGCAGTTGAGCAAGAGATTTTTGACTTGCAGGTTGAAATGGAGGGCTGCACTGATGAAGACACCCTCGATGACCTCATACAAAGATACGCCAGGGCCCAGGATCGTTTTGAATCTCTGGGTGGCTTCAGCTTCCGCCAGCGGCTGGAGGCTACGTTAAACGCATTTTCTCTTGACGAGGCTACGATCAGGCGCCCTCTGGAATACCTTTCCGGAGGTGAACGCATGCGTGTCGCTCTAGCCAGACTTTTGTTGCGATCTCCTGATCTTCTATTGCTGGACGAACCTACCAACCACCTGGACCAGAAGGCCATTGATTGGCTGGAGGACTATCTTAATAAGATGACCTCCGCTGTTTTCTTCGTCTCCCATGACCGCGCTTTCATCAACAACGTAGCCGACAAGACCGCTGAGCTTAATACAGGCAGGATCAGAGTATACTCCGGTAATTACACAAAATATCTGGAACAAAAAGCCCTTGAAGAAAAAACGCTGGAACGGCGTATTTATCATATTGAGAAAAAGCTGCAAAGGCAGGAAGAAATCACCCAGACAATGTTGTCACACCGAAAGATCGCCCAGTATCACAGCAGTGAGAAAAAAGAGGGACGCATAAGTGAGGAACTGGCTGCTTTACGTAATTTTAAAAGATCTCCACATAAACGCATGAGTTTCAAATCAACACAGCAGCCTGAACAGACCGGCTCACGACGTGAGCAGCTAGCACTGGACGTAAAAAACCTTACAGTTCGCTTTGAAGGAGAATCTGATGCTATCTTCGAAAACTTGTCTTTTAATCTGATTAAAGGAAAACACATCGCTCTAGTAGGCAAGAATGGCTGTGGTAAAACAACACTACTAAAAACACTAATGGGAGAAATCCTACAAAATGAAGGTACTATCACAAGCGCTGCCAATCTGACCTTCGGTTTTCTGGGGCAGGAAGCTAAATTTGACAATTACGAAATAACAGTACTGGAACAGTTGCTTTTTTTGCAATCACAACTAAATGAGGCTGAGGCCCGCAGTGAGCTGGCACGTGTCGGTTTCAGCGGGGATGCTGTTTTTCAGAAAACCGGCAGCCTTTCCGGTGGAGAACGATCGCGCCTGTTTCTCTGTGCTCTATTGCAAGATAAGCCGGATGTACTATTTATGGATGAACCGACTAACCATCTGGATATCTATTCGCGTGAACTCCTGGAGGAAGCACTGAACGAGTTTACAGGCACTATCCTTGCTGTTTCGCATGATCGCTATTTTGTAGAGCATATTGCCGAAGAAGTCTGGGGTATGCTCGATGGGGGGATTAGTGTTTTCTCCAATATTACTGAGTACAGAGACGCCGAAAAAGAAAGTGACAAACGAAAATTTGAAAGTAAAAAAGCTGGTCTGCACAGAACTTCATCCGAAAAGGAGGAAAGGGACGCGGCTTCCGCAGAGATTGTGCCTGAAATGCCTCTTTGGGATAAACAGGCGGTTCATCTCTACCCGCTTCTGGCTGACCTGAAACAATATCCCCGCAATAGAAGTGAACGCCGCCGTATTGTAGCGGATATTAACGAGCTCCTCAGAGATCTGGAAAGCAATCTCTCGCAGCATCAGGAAGAGAAGATTTCTCTGGAAAAGAATTTCACTCTGGTTGACTCGGGTGAAATCTATCATGATTACGCTGAACTTCTGCAGGATATTGAAATAGAGGAATTGCTCTATCTTCAACTGATGGAAGTTGCAGAAGATATCAAGGGCTGATCCGTAAAAGATTTAAAATCGTCCAAAGACAAACTTGCCTGCAGATCCCTCTCTCAACTCACCATTTTCAACGACCCATCTTCCACGACTCATTGTTGAAACAATTTTTGCATCAACCTCCAGCCCCAGATACGGGCTGTCATCAGCAGCAGAATGCAGTTCATCTATCACTCCAGGACCTTCGCGGTAGAGGACAATATCAGCATCGCTGCCGGGAGCGAGAACACCCTTTTGCGGATAAAGGCCGAACATCTTTGCCGGGTTCACAGTCAGCTGATCGATGACCTTGTTGCCGTAAAGAGAATGCATCAGAGGGAAGAGATATTCCATACCGCCCATACCCATAGGCATTACAGCAAGGTTTCCCTCAGCGTTACGCTTGGCATCTAAAGTGAAAGGGCAATGATCTGTAGCAAAGACACTGATTTCGCGCCAGTTTTTCCGGAGCAATTCACGCTGTTCCACGGAACGGAAAGGCGGAGTAATGGTGTAACGGTAATAGTCTTCCAAACCGTATACCGATTCATCAAATACAAAATACTGGGGAGCGCTCTCAAGGTACAGATTCTTGTGCAAAATATCGCTAAACTCTTCTTTTAGCATTTCAATAGTTTCACCACAATTTACATGTACGATATAACTGTTACCCTGATGCTTTCTGGTCCATTCTGCAATCTTGCGTACCTCTTCGATTTCACACTCAGGCGGGCGGTTTTGCGCCAAATTTCTGGCATCTTTATTTTCATGATTGATCAGAGCGTCATCTTCTGCGTGAATGATAATACGCACATCACCTCGGGCAGACCTGGCAATAAAATCTTCAACTGTTTTCGGAGAGGAATAAATACCGGAGGGTCGATAGGTCGTGTAGAGCTTAATTGAAGGCGTCCCCTGAGCTGCTGCCTGATCCGCCATATCCTCTGCACTGTCTATCAGGTCTTTTGCCGAAGCGTGCAAGGCGTAGTCAATTAAAGTATCCTGCGCGATCTCCATTTTTTCGTTGAAAAAATTACGCATCTCTGACACACCGGCAGCTTCACCCAAGAAATCTATAAAAGTTGTAACACCACCGTAAGCGGCTGCAATACTGCCACTGCGATAATCATCGCAGGACAGATTCCCACCGGCCCCATTGAGGGAGATATGAACATGCGCGTCGATTATTCCGGGAGCAATGAGCAAGCCGGCTGCATCCGTACTTTGCTCAGCATCAAATTCTTCCGGAGAAATCAGGGCTATCTTCTCGCCATTGATATAGACGTTAGTGGGCTTGAACTCGCCATCCTGATAAACCAGTCCATTGATTATTCTTCGGTCATACATAAAGAGCTTTCTCCTCTCCCCTGCTATACAGATATTCTACTTAAGAAGTTTCTCCAGTAATTCAATTGCTTTAGCCAGTTGAGTGTCCTCTTCAAGGCTTAGTTGATTAATAGGTTTTTTGGCAGCCTCATCGTCCAAAGTTATCTCCTCATCAGGAACAAGGCCGATCTTATCAATTGATTCACCCTTAGGCAGAAAATACCCGAAAGTTGTTATCTGAATCGCTGAATTATCTGACAAACTCCAGGTTAAAGTACCGACACCTTTGCCGTAGGTCTGCTCCCCTATGAGGATAGCCTTGTCAAGATCTCTCAACACTCCTGAGAACAATTCACTGGCACTGGCTGAGTAGCGGTTCAGCAGGATTGCATAAGTCATACTCTCCGGTACAAGAGCCGGTTTAGTCGTCTTCCACTCTTCTGTATACTCCTTGCCGTCAGATCGACCCTCAACTGTCGCTATTGTCTGTGCCGGCAGAAGAATATCCAGCATATCTATGCATTGGTAAGCATAGCCTCCACCGTTACTGCGCAGGTCAATAACCAGATGCTGGGCACCTGCATCCATCAGATCAAGTACTGCTTTCTCAAAATTTTCAGCAGCGTGCGCAGAGAATTCCGTCAGGCGAATGTAGCCGATTCCTTCCTGGAGCATCTGATAGGTAAGCGATGCATTAGTGATTTTTTTGCGTATGATGTCTTGCACTATTTCACGATTTTCGGATGGACGGAAAAAAGTGATGTTCACCGGAGTACCGTCTTCTCCACGTATCATATTTGCCAGCTGGGATACATCCTGTACATCCATGGTCGTTTTGCCGTTAACTGCAATAATCCTGTCACCAATAGCCACACCTGCCTCTTCAGCAGGACTGTTCATGACAACGTCATTGACGACAAAAAAGCCGGCGTCATCCATCATGACAATGGCACCGATACCGCTATACTCACCACTCATTGCATCCTGAGATGCCTGATTGTCATCAGCACTCAGGTAAAAGGTATAGGGACTGTCCATATTGCCGGCCAGGCCCTGAGTCATAATCTCGATTAACTCGGCATGGGAGAGCTCTTCAATGTAGTTTTCATAGATGAGATCATATACTTCGCCCAACTTTGCCAGAGCAATGTCTACCCCCTCTTCAGCCGGGAAGCTCAGACTATAGGCATCGCCATCTTCTTCATTTGAAAAGCTCAGGCGGTTCCCTCCCAGCTCACGGATGGCATCACCATAAAAAACATAGGCGATTCCCACTGTCAGTAGAAAGGTAATCGTCGCAGTTATAAATACCGCTAAAAACACTCTCCAGCGTATACCCCGCTTGCGGGCTCTTTTCTCCTCTTCGTCAGCATACTGAGGGAATCTTGGCGGATAGGATCCAAATCGGTTCATCTGTGTCTGTTGATTTGGCGGAGGCTGAGCGTAGGGGTCATATTGATTCCGGGAATAAGGATCTTGTGGTCGTTCTTGCATAATTTACCTCATTTAAAAACGGCAAGGTCAGATTAATCCGACCTTGTTATATACCTAGTAAAACAAATACAATGATATCTGATTTCTTAATAATACGATAGAGGATTTGTTGGGGTACCGTAAGTAAGAATTTCAAAATGCAGGTGCGGTCCGGTAGAATTTCCGGTACTGCCGATGAAACCGATCACCTGACCTCTGGATACGCTCTGGCCGTAGTAACAATTATAGGCACTCAGGTGTGCATATCTAGTAGTATAACCATCGCCATGATCCAAGATAATCAGGTTGCCGTATCCGCCGAGCCATCCGGCGTATGTAACTATGCCTCCACGGGCAGCAATCACATTAGATCCCATTCCTGCTGCAATATCCATACCTTGATGCCATTCTGAACCACGCCAGCCGAAATAAGAAGTGATGTACGAGCTGGAGGGTACCGGCCAGGCAAATGAACTTCCACTCGGTACAGTGCTTCCACCAGTTGACGGAGGTTGCACCGGTGCCTGAGTTTGTGGACTTGTCGGCTTTGGTTTGTTTTCATTGGCATACTGATTAGCATAATAATTTACGTCAGCTTGAGCAGTATTTTTGATTGCGTTCAGATTTTCTTCCTTCTGCCTGAAAAGACTCAATGAGTATAATGCCTCATCCAGCTCGCTCTGCGTCATATCCTGTTCAGCCTTGATCTGCTGCAGAACAGCATCAGCTTCCTCAGCTAACATTGTTAATTCACTATATGATTCTTCTGAGCGAAGACGCATTACTTCAGCTTCTTTTGTTGCACTTTCCAGATCATCCAAAGCCTGTTCATCAGCATCGGAGACAACCTTCATAAAACGGACGGTCGTGAAGAAGCACTGCAAGCTGTCAGATCCAAGCAGAAGTTCGAGCATACTCTTGTTCTGCCACTTGTACATCTGGGAAATTCGTTTGCCATATTCATCATGCTTGTCACTTAGCTTTTGCAGTGACTCCTGATAGGCAGCTTCGTCTTCCAGCATGATGGCATAAGCTGTTTCCTTCTGCTGTAAGGCGTCCTGATAAACTCTATTCTGTTCTTCAGTACGGTATTCGAGCCAGCTCAATTCATCAGACAAACGATCTTGTTCCGTGCGCAGATCATTAAGTTGAGTCTGGGTGGCTTCCAATTCTGTTTGCAGATTGTTGAGATGTTTTCTCGCTTCATCCAATTTTTCTTTTGTTGTTGTTGCTTCAACAAAATTCGGAGCCATCAAAACCAGCGTTAACAATATCGCCAGAATCAAAGAGCCTATCCGTAAAATATTAAAAAGCTTAGATTTTGTTCGATTAACTTGCGAAATCAAGTTTTCATCTCCCAAAGCAGAAATACCTGCTGTTTCACATTCTACATTAGCATCTTTTTTCTGTCCATTTATTACATGACAGTAACACTTATTTGTCGTCTGCGACAGGCAATTAAACCTTCGCATGTTTTCTGACTGATAACATACTGGCGACAAAGCATAATACAAAGGCTACCAACAAATTAATTCCTATTATTGTTCCGATAACTGTCGAGTTTGGCAGGAGTGTGAAAGTACCCTGGCTGATTCCACTCAAACCCTTGCTAAAGCGATTTTGAATATAAACATAAAGGAGGCCCGAAGTCAGACTGGCTAGTAGTGCCCCAATAAAGCCGGACGACAGACCTTCGATGATAAAAGGCAGCTGAATAAACCCTTTAGTAGCTCCCAGATATTTCATTATGTTTATCTCATTAGATCGGGATAGCACAGCAACTCTTATCATGTTGGCCACTATGAGTGCTGATACTACGGCAAGCACAATGAAAAATATCATGCCAATACGATTCGTCCACAAAGAGACCTTATCCAAAAGCTTCATTACTTCTGTTTCCATCAGAACTTCATAGACTTCAGGCATTGACTCGACAGTTGTTTTGAACTCTTCACCATAACCGGGATCGGTCAAACGAACATTAAAGGTGTGGGGTATATTGTCCTCCACTGAAAAACCTTCCCAGAGTTCTTCTTTTCCAATGCTTTCTTTGAAAGTTTGAAAGTTCATCTCCGGAGTGAACTCCGTGAACTCAACAATATTTTCAGTGTCACCCGAGAGGAAATGCCGCATCTGTTCGATACTCGAATTTTCTGCACCAACACGCATAGATATGGTTATTGGTGGCTGCTGGGCAGCTATTTTTGACAAATGGGATGCATTCCGGGAAAAAATCACAAAAATGCTCAATAAAAAAAGCATTAAAGTCAAAGTAAGGACTGAAGCAACAAGCAATAAAGGATGGCGCCCCAGATTCCGGATACCTGCTTTGGCAGAATAACGTATTTCATTTACTTTCATTCAAAAAACTCTCCGGACTCTATTGTGTTTTCTTCAGAGCCGTCACGGGCTTCATGATATGAAAGCATTTCTTCCTGCCTGCGCATAGCCTCACGTTGTTTTACCCGTTCATCAATTTTTTTCAAAATTTCTTTCATTTCTTCAGTTCGGTTCAACGAAGAATACCGGGTGCGTCTGCTTTCTGAATCCTGCACTAAGTTGTCAAGCAGGGATGTCCTGTCAGTAGTTTGCTTAGTGCTCTCGTTAAACTCTGCAAAAGCTTCTGCTTCATCTGCTTCAAAATCCTGTGCGAACTCAGTCTTGTCCTCTATGGGGCTTAATTCTTTTTCAGTTGATACACAATAATAATTACCACAATACTCATCACGAGTGACTGTGCCTTTTTCAAGCTGCAAAACACGCTTTTGCATCTTGTTAACCAGATTTTGGTCATGAGTACAGGCAATGATAGTAGTACCATTGCGATTTATCCTCTCAAGTAAGGCCATGATGGCCTCGCCATTAACAGGATCAAGGTTTCCGGTAGGTTCATCTGCCAAAATCAGGCGCGGATTATTAACTAAAGCCCTGGCGATACCCACTCGCTGGCCTTCGCCACCGGATAATTGAGCCGGGTAAACATCAGCCTTATTTTTCAATCCGACCACTGAAAGGACCAGGGGCACCCGCCTCATGATCTCTTTAGGTGAGGCACCTGTGACTTCCATTGCATAGGCGACATTTTCCGCTACTGTTCTGGAAGAAATCAGTCTGAAATCCTGGAAAATCATGCCGATTTTGCGGCGCAAAAAAGGCACATACTTATCAGGAAGCTCTGAAACGTCCTGGCCGCCCAATATTACCGATCCATGGCTCGGATGTTCTTCACAAGTAAGCAGTTTAACTATGGTTGATTTGCCTGCTCCGCTTTCACCTATTACAAAAACAAATTCACCGGACTCTACACTGAAAGAAACATTATGTAAAGCCCGGGTACCATTAGGATAGATTTTGTCAACATCTACAAATTCGATCATATTCATTGTCGAGAGTTACTCCAACAAGTACTAAATCACAGGTATGGAGCTATCCGACTTCCTGTCGCCACGCACACTGCCGGCAGTCTTATTGCCTGAATCCTGATACTCAAGATACTTGCGAACCATCTGTGCCAGTTTAAACAGAACCGCATCATCGAAGTTTCTCAGATCCAGTCCGGTAATCTTCTCAACCTTGTCCAGTCTATAGACCAGGGTATTGCGGTGGACAAAGAGCTGACGACTGGTCTCACTGCCGTTTAGATTGTTTTCAAAAAACTTTTGAATCGTGAGCAGGGTCTCATCATCTAAAGCCTCATATGCACCATCCTCAAAAACCTCGGAGAGGAATAGCTCACAGAGAGTCTTCGGCAGTTGATAAATCAAACGGCCCAAACCCAGTCTGTCGTAGCGCATTATGCTTGACTCTTCATCAAATATCTGACCGACTATTAAAGCCATTGAGGCTTCGCGATAAGATTTAGCTGTATCTTTTAAAGTTTCCGCAGGCATGCTGACACCAATGTAGGCATGTGTTTTAGCTTCCGTATTAATTGTGTCGAGAATCAAAGAAGCCTCTTCACTCGCTGTTCGCGATTTATCTCCAGCATGTATTTCCAGCATGACGACGATATTTTCTTCATCCATCGGGAAAACAAAATCACGCTCCCAGTCAGGGAAAAGATGCTCTAAAACTGTCAACACATCTGCAGACTTGCCCGGATTAACCCTGACAATATAAATCTGGCGCGGGACCGGATAAGCTATTTTAAGGTCTCTTGCCTTTAACGGTACATCCCCCGGCAATTCATTCTCTAATAGAACATTCTTGATAAATGTCTCTTTTTCTTCGACATTATCTTTCTCAACATAGGATGATTCAATCCAGCGTTTGAGTAATTCAAGATAAACCTGGGACTGCTCATCTTTTCCGTCTACAAAGCAAATTAGACTGTTACGTGTACGATCTATCTTCATGTAAGCACGATCGCCACTAAAAACAATATGTTCATCTGACGCCAGAACTGCCTTTGCAACAGAATCCTCCGTGCCTTCGAGCTCAGCATCTGTCGATGCCAGCACTAAACCTTCCTTGTCCAACACACCAGCTGTGCGGTTCATGAAGGTAGCGGCTTCTTGCATGTATTTTTTTAATTCTTCCATTTTTGCACCTTTCCTGACGCTTCGAATGCACCGGTCACGAGCGATAAAGTGAGCGGTATTAATAAATGTCACATCATTTAACGGTATTCTAGCACATGCATAAAGCTCATGCATAAGAAATTACATGAACTAGTGATCCGGAAAGAGATAATTCTTTCAAAATGTCAATGACGCACTAAAGTGCCGATTTCTCCCAAAAAGTCAGGGTTGCTCAACTGAGCAACCCTTATTGAATAACAAATCCTGATTTTGAGCAAGCTCTTCTTAAAACAAGCCGGAAATTTTGCCATTTGCATCCACATCGATCTTTTCAGCGGAGGGTACGCGCGGCAGTCCGGGCATGGTCATTACTTCACCGGTCAGAGCAACAATGAAGCCTGCACCGGCAGAAACTTTGAGGTTAGACACTGTGATTTCAAAGTCACGCGGTACGCCGATCAATGACGGGTCATCAGAGAAGGAATACTGTGTCTTGGCCATACACACTGGAAGATTGCCAAAACCGTTGTTTGCCAGTTCTTTGAGTTGTTTACGAGCTTTGTTGCTGAAAACAACGCCATCAGCATGGTACATACGTTTCGCTATAGCTTCGATTTTCTCTTCAATCGTTGTGTCAAGTTCGTAGGTATAGTGAGGAGTCCTGTCTGAATCACTGTCGCAGAGACGAATGACTTCTTCAGCCAGCTCCAGTCCACCCTCGCCGCCTTTGCCCCATACTTCGGAAAGGGCCACATTTACATTAAGTTTACGGCACTCTTCACGCACAAGTTCAAGCTCTGCTTCTGTGTCGTCAGGGAAACGGTTAATTGCTACCACCACAGGAAGTTTAAAGATTTCCTGCATATTCTCAACATGTTGCAGCAGGTTAGGCATACCCTTGGCAAGTGCTTCGAGGTTTTCGCCTTTCAGGTCTGTCTTGGCCACACCACCATGCATTTTCAAAGCGCGGACAGTTGCAACAATTACTACTGCATCAGGTCTAAGCCCGGCCGCCCGGCATTTAATATCAATAAACTTTTCAGCACCCAGATCTCCGCCAAAACCGGCTTCTGTAACCAGGTAATCAAAATTATTCAGGGCCAGTTTGGTTGCCAGTATGCTATTGCAGCCGTGGGCAATATTTGCGAAAGGTCCACCGTGAACAAAAGCCGGGGTACCTTCCAATGTTTGCACCATATTGGGCTTAATTGCATCCTTCAGCAAAGCAGTCATAGCTCCTTCTGCCTTAAGATCAGCACAAGTAACAGGTTTGCCGTCATAGCTGTATGCAACAACGATCCTGGCGAAGCGGGCCTTCAAGTCCTCCAGGCTGGTCGCCAGACAGAATATGGCCATAACTTCTGATGCCACTGTGATATCAAAACCATCTTCTCGTGGAGAACCATTGGCTTTGCCGCCAAGGCCATCTACGACAAAGCGCAGCTGACGGTCGTTCATGTCAACTACTCGTTTCCAGGTAATCTGGCGAGGATCAATATTGAGACTGTTGCCCTGTTGGATATGATTGTCAAGCATGGCAGCCAGCAAGTTATTGGCTGCTC
The DNA here is from genome assembly GCA_012728535.1 of Clostridiaceae bacterium. Lineage (GTDB taxonomy): Bacteria > Bacillota > Clostridia > Saccharofermentanales > DTU023 > DTU032. The sequence goes on from JAAYEX010000045.1 coordinate 16,177, forward strand.
CGATAGCGTGAAAGTCTCCGGTAAAATGCAGATTGAGGTCTTCCATGGGTACAACCTGAGCGTAACCGCCACCGGCAGCCCCACCCTTGATGCCAAAAACAGGCCCCATTGAAGGTTCGCGCAAGGCGACTGTGCACTTCTTACCCAGTTTCGCCAAAGCATCAGCCAGACCTATTGTCGTCGTGGTCTTTCCTTCTCCCGCAGGAGTAGGCGTAATAGCCGTCATTAAAATAAGCTTGCCTTGTTGCTTATCTTCAGATTGTGCCAAAGCTTCCAGCGATACCTTTGCCTTGTACTTTCCGTAATGCTCAAGATGATCTGATGAAATATCTGCGGCTTTTGCGATCTCGTCGATTGGTCTCATTTCAGTCGCCTGGGCGATTTCAATATCGGATTTGAATGTCATGTGTGCACCTCATTCTTATTATTTTGCGATTTGATTCATGTGTAATTTCAGAATTGTTAATACTACTCTATAAAATACTGCTTCCCGATAATCTTATATTTAAAGTAAAGAGGAATGCAATATATTTTCGACACAGTTTTTAAGACAAAGCTTGTACAATCTCATCATGTTTTCCGCGTGAAAGACAGGATTCTTTTATTCTTCAATTATCCGACAGGTAGTTCTTCTTCAGCATCAACAATAATGTCGCTTGCCAGACCACGAATATCCAACAGCCAAATCACACGGCCATTAACCCGTATCAGGCCATCTTTCTCCATACTGATGAGCTCGCGTGAAAATGAAGGACGTGGCATTGCCAACAGGCGAGAAACTACCTCTTTGGATACCGGCAGTTCCACTGCGTAGGTTGTCGGATAGCGGAGTGCCTGTTCAAGAGACATGTCATGATCTTCCAGCTGCTCTTCAAGTAACTGCAGCAAATAATGCCCTATTTTCAGGCGTAAAGTTTTTTGTGACAGCAGATCTATCCGTTTATCCTGCTCTGTTGAGCGGTCAGATAACTGCTGCATATAATTCAGAAGCAGTTGAGGGTTTTTGGATATCATCGACAATAATACGTCACGGGTCATTTTCACTATCTTGCAATGAGAGACAGCTTCAAGGGTGAAGGGGTATTTCTTTCGTGTTGAAAAAATGAGAGTTGTGCCGAAGATGTCACCTGGGCCGAGTAAGTCAAGAGTAGAAAACTCACCTGAGGCAGAATATTTTTGCCTGGCTACCTGTCCGTCAACAATTATCCCTATTCCTGTACAGGGGTCTCCTTCATTAACAATGACTTCACCCTTCCAAAATGTTTTCATATTGGTGCTATAACAGTACTCATGATAAACAGACTGGTCCAAACCGGCAAAAAGTGAAGTCATGCCCAAAAAGTCACAGAGTTTTTTCATATATTATCGTGCTCCTCCAATTGGATTAACGAACAATTAAGTATAAAGCATACGGCTAAGAATTTGCAGAGCATCTCCTTTTATAACAATCAGTCTATACTATATTCAGATTAGCATATATGTGCAGTTTGCGTTTATGTTGTTGAATTAATACTCATCCAGTTCGCCAATCAGCTTCACTCTGTCGCTGTGACGGCCGCCTTCAAATTCAGTTGACAGGAATTCATCGACGATCATCAGTGCCAGCTCGTCTCCCACGACCCTGCCACCCATTGCCAGGACGTTAGAATCATTGTGGAGGCGCGACATGCGAGCGGAATACGGCTCACTGCAGCAGCAGCAGCGTACGCCTTTCACTTTGTTGGCAGCAATCGAGATCCCGACACCGGTCCCACAGAAAATTATCGCAAAGTCGCTGTTGCCATTCACCACTTCTTTGGCAGCTTTATTGCCATATACAGGATAGTCACTGCGTTCTTTGTTATGCACGCCAAGGTCATTAACTTCATAGCCCTTTGCTTCCAAATGAGCCCTGACATACATCTTCAAATCATAACCGGCGTGATCACTGGCTAATGCTATTTTCATTTTATTATCTCCTTAATATTTATTAACCATGGTCTCCAGGATAGCCCTGTCATTAATGTAAATCCCGCGCTGGCCTTGCAGCGTAATCAGTCCTTCGTCGTGGAATTCGGTTAATTTGCGACTTAGGCTTTCCTGGCTCATACCAAGCTGCGAGGCTAAATCACCCTTGCTCATAGGCAGGTTCACTTCATTCCTTCCAGCTGCTAAATCCAGTATAGCTGCAGCCAGCCTTTCAGCAACTGAACCCAGGCTGATTGCTTCGATCCGACTTTCCGCCGTCTCCAGACGCCTTGAAAGTTCGTCCAAAACTTTAAAAGCGATCTGCGGATACTTGCCCATAAGCTCTTTGAGTTTAGGCCCTTCCAAGACACATAAAGTCGTTTCTTCCAGCGCTTCAGCATAATCAGTCAAAGGCAAAGAAGAAAAAAGTGTAAGTTCTCCGATAAACTCCCCGGGTCCGATAATCTGCAGAACCTGTTCCCTGCCTCCCGCCGTCAGTCGATAAAGTTTGATTCCTCCGGTGTGAACAACATACATGGTGTTTGATACCTCACCTGCTCTGTATGCCAGTTCGCCTTTCCCTAAAACACGAGAAGAGGTGATACCGGCTATTTCCAGCATCTCCTCTTCAGAAAGTCCTTTGAAAATCGGGACAAGTTCTATACAAGTCTCACGTTCACTTGAGCAACAGTGTGAATGTCCGCTACATTGACTATTGCACTGCATTATTTCCCTACCTTCACAGCCTCCAGCTTCCGCTTCTTTCCTTTTCGTCCATAATTCAAAAGGCGCATCGCGTTAAGTATAACCAATAAAACTGATCCTTCGTGCACTAACATTCCTAAAGACATATTGACTTCCTGCACCAATACCCCTGCCAGAAGTAGTACAACAACTATAATGGCAAAGATTACATTTTGCCTGACATTATTTGATGTCGCCCGGCTGAGCCCCATTGCGTAAGAGAGTTTCCCGATATCATCACTCATCAGCACCACATCAGCTGTTTCCATTGCCACATCAGCACCTGCTGCTCCGATAGCGATACCCGGATCAGCAGAGGCCAGTGCAGGCGCATCGTTGATGCCGTCTCCAACCATAGCCGCTTCGCCATACTTTGCAGATAAATCCGCTAAGGAGCTGACCTTATCTTCAGGAAGCAGCTCACTATAGTGCCCGTCCAGGCCCAGCTCTTCTGCAACAGCCTGGGCTGCACGGCGATTATCACCTGTCAGCATGACTATATGCTGAATACCTTGCCCGTGCAGATCACTTACAAGTTGCTTTGCTTCCGGACGGATTGTATCTGCTATGGAAATAATACCATGAACCTTATCTGCGGATGCCATGATTACAGCTGTCTGACCTAAGCCTTCTTCCTCGTTGAGATAATCTTCCTGAGCGGAGTAATCAATATTCTGATCATCAAGCAGCCTTCTATTACCTATGTAATATTCTGTCCCATCATAGACAAAGGCCAAACCATGACCGATCAACATACGGGCATCTTCAGGAGTTACCGAGATTCTTCCCAGCTTCTCTTCCGCTTTTCTGATTATAGCTGCACCCAGTGGATGCTCTGAGTACGATTCACCGATGGCCGCGATACGCAGAAACTCGTCTTCATCCATATCGTAGGCTTTAATCCTGCTAACGCCGGGTTTGCCTTCAGTAAGTGTTCCTGTTTTATCAAAAGCTATCGCTTTCACTCGACCAAGCTTTTCCATAATCTCGCCGCCCTTGATTAATACTCCATTTTTAGCACCATTGCCGATTGCCGCAACGTAAGAGATGGGTGTGGATATAACCAGGGCTCCGGGGCAGGAAACCACCAGCAAGGTCAGGCCGAGTCTGACGTCTTTGGAGATCAGACCCGCCAAAATAGACAATACGATAATTGCAGGTGTATACCAGGCAGCAAATTTCTCAAGAAACTTCTGAGAGCCGGCCTTCTTGTCCTGGGCCTCCTCGACCATATGGAGAATACGGGCGAAAGTCGTATCTTCACCGACCTTTTCCGCTTTTACGAGCAGATAGCCGGACTCGACGATTGTGCCCGAGTAAACTTCTTCACCGGGATCACGTGAGATCGGCATGGACTCTCCTGTAATCGCAGCCTGATTGACATAGGCAGAACCTTCAATGACTTCACCGTCAACAGCGATTTTTTCACCCGGCTTAATTATTATCAGATCGCCATATACCACCTCATCCGGCGAAATCTCAATTTCTTCACCATTTCGCCTGACTCGTGCAATATCAGGAGCCAGATCCATCAGCGAACGAATGGAGTTTCGGGTTTTCTCCAACGTCAAAGACTCAAGGTAGTCACCAATGGTGAAGAGGAAAGTAACCGCTTGTGCTTCCCAGTACTCACCGATAATGATTGCACCGATAGCCGCGATTGAAACCAGTAGGTCAATCCCGATAACTTTGTATCTGAGACTGACGGCGGCAGTCTTAAAGATATTGTAGCCGGCGATGACGGTTCCGAGTATCATGACCACAATCGAAAGGGTCACATAGCCCTCCATATCTTTGTAAATAACTTTATTCAATACAATTGCTGCAATGGCCAGTATTCCTGAAATCCAAACAATCTGTTTTTTTGATAGTTTGAACATTTTCTCCCCCTAATTGATTTGCTTTGATGTATCTATTATTACGTGTCAGAAAAATAATTGCCTTGACCTGGGTCAAATATCTGTATGTATAAGAATTGATCCGATAATTCCCCAAAAAAATCAACCGCCTTAGATAAAAGGTGGTTGATTTTTTATTAAGCCGCTTTTGCAGGAAACTATTTTACAGAGACTACTCTATAACCCAGTTGCTCGATAGCTGCCGAGATGTCGTCTATCGACACGGTCTCTTCGTCAAAACCGACCTTCACTCTGCCGCTATTGTAGAGGACTTCTGACTCTTCAATGCCCTTGGTCTTCTTCAGAAGTTTCTCTATTTTCAACACGCAAGTGGGACAAGTCATCCCTTCAAGTTGCAAAGTTTTATTTGTCATTTTCAGCTCCTCCTGTAATATCCAAAATCTCTGTAATTACTATAGCTTAGAACTTTACATTAAGTCTTTGACCAAGGTCAAAAACACAAAATGTTACACAAAATGGAAAGCGGCAAAACACCTCTTGCCGCTTTCCATTTTGCGTTGTATATAGAAGAAAATGAATGTCTATTATTTCAGGCCCAGGGATCCTCGGCTTGTGGTGCGCGTATGTCGGCCAGCAGATAATGTTCCCATAAGAACCACTCTCCGCTACTAGCTTTTTCACGCAATTTAATTTCGCGCGGGCTGTCTGCTCCGGAAGAACGCAAGAGAAGTTTAACGTAGCCTTCATCCTGATAGCTGTATGGTCCGTCGGAGATGCTGATCCGGTATGGCTGGTCTGGCTTGTAGTTGTTCTCGGGGCTTGCACCCTGGAGGAAGGAATATGGCTTGTATCCTTTCCCGCTCAGCCTATCTCTCAGAAACTGAAGGTCGTAATTAGACAATGGTTGGGGGCCTTTAAGAAAGTTTAGCATTTCTATCGCATTTTCAGGATTATCCTCATAGCGGCAGAGCGCCAGGATCGTCAATGCTGCAGTCTTGTGTGGGTTTGACAAGTCAGCTTCCGGCATTGCTTTCAGCTCTCCGAGATTAAGTGGTAAATCTGTGAACTCGAATATTTCAGTTTGCGCCATCGATCCTTCCGCCTTCCTATATTTGAAGATTGTTAATATATCATACATTACTTGCAGCTCTTACAACCTACCTGTAGCGGGTAGGTTGAGCTGGTCCCGGCGTCGTCTGAAACACATCTGATATCTCTGTCAGGCTAATGTTGATAGGAGAATACTTACTACTATTCTATTTTGTAAACCAAGTCTTTATCATAATCGGCCTCAATAGTAATAACAATTCCGAACTGCTCTGCAGGGCCTTCCTTATCTACATCATGCCAACGTGCGGCAAACTCATCTTTGGGGATATAGGCATAATTTCCTGATGTGGATGGATCCATGAAATATATGTTTTCTGTATCGTATCCGATTGCTATAACATAGTGGCCACTGTCGTATTCAAGCTTATACTCAGAAATAGTCAGGTATGACCAAGCCTGTATCGCGCAGATTACAGTTTTCCCCTGATCGAGATAAGCACAAAGCTCATCTAAAGTAAGTTCAAATTCCGGTTCAGCAATGATTCTGTTCTCATTGCCGTCCTGAGTAATATCACTGTAGTGAGACTTTGTGTTCAGAAGTTCGACGATTTTCTTATAGTTGGTACCGTCCTCATCATTTGCTCCTAAAGCCGAGATCAGGTTATCTTCCCGAACATCAAAATCATAGCCGGCGTACCTAAGAATTGATTGGGCACAGGCTACACCACAGGAATATCTTGTTGACTGTCTTACCAGCGGCAGCTCTATCAGGACCGTGGGAAGCTGTTCTTTTAAATCCAGTGATGTCGCATAATAATGCTCAAAGCTGACTTCAAATGGTTTTTCATCTGTTTCGTAGTTTTCCTCATCTAAACCATCTCCCTTGCTCATGACCGGCATGCTTTCTTTGCTGCCGCTAGCTGCTTGGCATCCAGCGACAGTTACCGTTATCAGCAGTATCACCAGAAAAGTTCTAAGGCTTGATTTTCTCATGGAAATTCACCTCATTTATGTTTCTTCAGCTGAACTTATGACCTTGTTCGACTTGCCACAACGGACCAGTTTCCGTCGATAATCCCTTGTAACTTATCAAAAGCTTATTTTAATTAAGTTGCTTTCGTTTTCATAGGAATAGTTGGCCTTCTCTGTTTTGGCCAAGGCAATTTTCATTGAAAGCTCATCCCCTTCTTCTATAGGGTTATATCTTTTGCCTTCCCAGTGCATGATCACCTCACAGGCTTCTCCGCCTTCAGCACAGGAAGCGTCAAAACTTAAGAGCAAACCAGCGTCAGGCAAGGCGGGAAGTATTACCGATACGCACATTTCTTCAAATATCTGCTGAAACTTCAAATTCTGTGCTGAGGACAGGGCATGCCTGTATCCGAAC
>JAAYEX010000046.1 GCA_012728535.1 Clostridiaceae bacterium
AAGCACAACCCTGAGTTCACCATGATGGAACTGTATCAGGCCTATACCGATTATCACGGCATGATGGAAATCACTGAGGATCTGATTGTCAGTGCAGCTCGCGCTGTCTGCGGCGATCTGAAAGTTAACTACCAGGGGGTAGAAATCGATCTTTATCCGCCCTTCCGCCGTCTGACCATGGTTGATGCCGTCATGGAACACGCGGGCATAGATTTTAACGAAATTGCAGATGACGCTGCCGCCCATAGGGTGATGGCCGAACGTGGAGTTCCGGAGGTCCAGCCTGATATGACCAGGGGCGACCTTTTAAACCACTGTTTCGAGCTTTACGCAGAGGAGAAATTGATTCAGCCGACTTTCCTGATCGATTATCCGATTGAGATTTCACCCCTGACCAAGAAGAAACCCGACAGCGACGGTTTGGTAGAGAGATTTGAGCTCTTTATCGGTGGCCGCGAGTATGGTAATGCATACTCAGAACTGAATGACCCCATGGATCAGAAAGAACGCTTTGCTGACCAGATGAAGCGTCATGAAGCGGGAGACGACGAAGCGCAGCTACCGGATGAAGATTTCGTTGAGGCGCTCGAGTATGGCATGCCGCCAACCGGTGGCCTGGGTATCGGCATTGATCGCCTGGTCATGTTTTTAACAGACTCAGGATCTATCCGCGACGTATTACTATTCCCGACCATGCGTCCTCTGAATTAAGACCTATAAATATTTACAATAGAAAGACGCTGCCTGTTAAAAGCAGCGTCTTTTTTCTTTTTAAGAAATTACCCTGTAATCCGGCTAGTCAGAAAGACCGGCCTTTTTATACAAATCTTTTGCTGCTGCAACAAAGTTTTCATATGTCGATGTCGCACCGGAGACAGCGTCAGGGCTGACCTTGTCTAAATTTGTGTTGTTCTTCAGATAGGTATCGAGATAACTTATGACTTCGGAAATATCAGTTCCTGTTTCTGAATACTCAAGCATGGAATCAATATAATCCTGGTCTTCAGACTTTCTCTTGCCCTCGTCGTTGACATAGTCAAAGAAACCATCAACTATTTTGCCATCTTTAACATCGATCCAGGCTTGAACTGCCCAACCATGTTCGTCGAGGTCGCCCTTATACTCGTAACGACCATCCTTTTTCCCTCCACCGCCACATGCTGACAGCACCAGGGACAAAACCATTAATAGTGTCAGCAGGAGTACTGCTGCTTTTTTACGGTTCATGTATTATTCTCCTTCATATTTTAAAGAATGTTTCGGATTATACATATAAAATTAATTCGTTTCAAGCGCAAACAGCACAGATTCACTATGAATTGTATTATTTTTGTTTTTAGCAGACTAGGGTATAATTGTTCAGTATATGAGTATTAATAAAAGCAGCAACAACATTAGTCCTGCCTGGCAGGGATTTATCGATAGCTGTCTCGCTTGCCGGGACTGTGAACTGTCTCAAAGCCGACAGAATGTGGTTATCTGGCGAGGCTCCATAGATGCCCCGCTCATGATTGTGGGTGAGGGACCCGGAGCCAACGAAGACAAGCAGGGACTTCCCTTTGTGGGCCGTTCCGGTGAATTGCTTGATACGCTCTTACGCAGCTTTGAGCTGACGGAAGATGATTATCACATTTGCAATATTGTAAAATGCCGTCCGCCGGACAATCGAAACCCCAGGGAAGAAGAAGCCAGGGCCTGTCGGCGCCTGCTCACAGCCCAGATTCGTTTGGTCAAGCCGAAGGTATTTTTGCTGATGGGCGCAACAGCCTACCGCTATTTCACCAGCGGTACTGAGGGTATCAGTAAAGTGCGCGGTAAGTGGATTGAAAGCAACGATTATTTCATAATGCCGACTTACCATCCGGCCTATATACTACGGGATAACAGACGAAAACCCGAACTTTGGCAGGATATTTATGCTGTCAGGCAGAAGTTGACTGAACTGGGACTCAAAGAGCCATTATCTCAAGACTAAAATAGTCTGTATTAAACAGAAGTAGACTGCTAACCACCACAAAAGAAATTGAGGGGGAAAATGAGTCATGTCGAACATGAACACAACCGCAATTGAAGAAAACAGATTCATCGTGCGATCGCCTATGGTTCCCCGTGGTGATCAGCCTGATGCAATAAAATCGCTTGTATCAGGATTGGGTCAGGGGATGAGAGGACAGACTCTTCTGGGTGTTACGGGTTCGGGCAAAACATACACCATGGCAAAAGTTATTGAGGAGACTCAGCGACCTGCTTTAGTCATCGCTCATAACAAGACTTTAGCCGGCCAGCTAGCAGCAGAGTTTACAGCTTTATTTCCTGATAACGCTGTAGAGTATTTCGTCTCATATTACGATTACTATCAGCCGGAAGCCTACATACCCTCGCGTGATATTTATATTGAAAAAGATTCTGCCATTAATGATGAGATTGACCGCCTGCGACACAAAACTACCTCATCACTGCTGGAGCGCCGTGATGTAATAGTCGTTGCCTCCGTATCCTGCATTTACGGTCTGGGTGACCCGGACGATTATGAGCATATGAGGATATCGTTGCGTCCCGGCATGCGCATTGACCGTGACATAATTATCTCAGAGCTGGTTCGCATTCAATACCAACGAAATGATTACGAGACAAAGCGCGGCACTTTCCGTGTGCGTGGAGATACACTGGACATATATCCCACTTCGGCAGAGAGCACGCTAATCCGCGTAGTTTTCTTTGGTGACGAAATTGAAGAGATCCGCGAAATTGACGCAATCACCGGACGCACGCTCAGCGGTCGAAATTTCGTAACAATTTTCCCGGCCAGCCACTATACAACTACTGAAATCAAGATGAAGAAAGCATCTGTCTCGATTCAGATTGAGCTGGAGGAGCGTCTGGAAGAACTTCAGAGTGAGAACAAGTTGCTTGAGGCATATCGGCTGGAGCAGCGTACCCGCTATGATTTGGAAATGCTGGCCGAGACCGGCTTTTGCAAAGGAATCGAAAACTACTCGCGCCACATGACAGGTCGCCTGCCAGGAGAACCTCCCTACACCTTGCTCGACTTTTTTCCTGACGATTACCTGCTTTTTATCGATGAATCTCACGTGACGATCCCGCAAATAGGGGCCATGTATCACGGTGACCGTTCACGAAAGGAATCGCTGGTTAATTACGGTTTCCGCCTGCCCTCGGCCTTTGACAACCGTCCGCTGAGATTTGAAGAGTTTGAGGAGCGGATGGGGCAAAGTATCTTTGTAAGTGCTACGCCGTTACGTTATGAAGCTGAACACGCAGAACAGGTGGTTCAGCAAGTTATTCGTCCTACCGGCCTGGTCGACCCCGAAATTGTCATCCATCCTATCGATGGTCAGATCGATGATCTGATCGACCGTATCCGCGAGAGAACAGCTGCCGGAGAGCGCAGTCTGGTGCTTACACTGACCAAACGCATGGCGGAAGACATGACGGATTTCTTAAAAGAAGAAGGACTGGCTGTTGAGTATCTTCACTCTGATATTGTGACGGTTGAGCGTCTTAACATACTAAAAAGACTGCGCCGTGGAGAATTTGACGTTTTGGTCGGTATCAATCTCCTGCGTGAGGGTCTGGACCTGCCGGAGGTTTCTCTGATTGCCATACTTGATGCTGACCGCGAAGGTTTCCTGCGTTCCACCACATCGCTGATACAGATTATAGGCCGGGCGGCTCGTAACGTGAACGGTCAGGTAGTGCTTTATGCCGATACTGTCACCAAGTCCATGGATCAGGCCATAGAAGAAACAAATCGTCGTCGTGAGATACAGACCGCCTATAACGAGAAACATAATATTATTCCCCAAACGATAAAAAAAGATGTCTACGCGCTATATGACACGGTTGTTGAACTGGTCGGAGAGGAAGAGGCATCCGTTATCGAGGATCAGGAAAGCTTTGATGAGCAAATTGCCGGATATCAAAGAGAAGATCTGCGACGTCTGGAGAAGAATTTACAGAAGGCAATGGAATCTTTTGCCAAAGATCTAGAGTTTGAAGAAGCAGCCAAAATGCGTGATCGTCTGATTTCAGTTCGGGGCTTGCTGGCCGGACGAAGTAGAATGTAGAGCCTGCAATAGTCCTGTTCGCTGTGATAAACTTTACTTATGGAAAAAAAGCAGAATCCTGCCGTCAATTAGGCTTAATAACAGGTATAGACCATGTCTGCAAAGGAGATACTTATGTCTGATATCATAGCTAAGAAGCGTTACCTCGACTGGACTGAAAACTCGGCTTTTGATGAAGCCACACGTGATGAATTAAAGGCTATCGCCGGAGATAAGGTTCAAATAGAAGACCGTTTTTATCAGGATCTCCAGTTTGGAACTGCGGGTCTGCGCGGCATCATGGGAGCAGGCAGCAATCGGATGAATATCTATACAGTTGCCCGCGCTGCAGCCGGTTTTGCAGAATCTATCAAACAACAGGGCGAGGAAGCAGCCGGTAAAGGTGTTGCTGTTTCTTATGATTCGCGTAATAATTCAAGGCTTTTTGCGGAACTCACAGCACGAATTTTTGTCAGCAGGGGTTTGACAGTTCATTTTTCTGATGAGCTTAGACCTGTGCCCCTGTTGTCTTTTGCCATACGCCATTTTGACTGTGCCGGAGGCGTAATGATTACAGCCAGCCATAATCCTAAGGAATATAATGGCTTCAAAGCTTTTGCAGCAGACGGAGCCCAGTTGGGTCCTGATGCGGCTGACAGTGTCTCGGCAGAGATGGATAAAATCACAGATTTACCGGGCGTAATTGCCGACAGTCTCAGCATGGAAGAAGCGCGCCATTGTCCGCTCTGGCATGATATGGGTGCCGATCTTGATGCAGCTTACGATGAAGCCTTGCTGCAGATCTCTTTGCAGGCTGATCTTGTAGCAGAGTATGCGGATATACCCATTGTTTATACACCTCTTTACGGGGCCGGCAACAAACCTGTGCGCCGTATTTTAGAAAAAACCGGTTTTAAAAATGTGCATGTAGTAAAAGAGCAGGAGCTACCCAATGGAAATTTCCCGTCTACACCTTTTCCCAATCCCGAGTTGCCGGAAACACTCAACCTGGCGATCGAACTGGCAAAAGAGCTCAAAGCCCCTCTGGTTATGGCCACTGATCCTGATGCTGACCGTGTAGGTATAGCTGTTCCTAAAGAAGATGGCAGCTATTACACTTTGCTGGGCAACGAAATCGGGATTTTGCTGTTGGAATATATTTTAACTACCAAAAAAAATCTGGGGATCCTGCCTGAGAATTCATTCGTCGTCTCATCCATTGTCTCCGGGCGCCTGACCGACAAAATCTGTGCAGCTTATGATTGTGATCTATATCGCGTCCTGACCGGTTTCAAATTCATTGCTGAAGCCATACATGAGCACGAAGATCTGGGTGACGGTAAATTCCAGTTTGGTTATGAAGAAGCATTCGGTTATCTGGCAGGTTCTTCAGTGCGTGATAAAGATGCTGTTGTCTCCAGTATGCTTTTAGCGGAAATGGCTGCGGTAGCCGCCAAAGATGGCGAAACACTCCTGGATCGGCTGAATCGTATTTACGCCGTTTACGGCTATGCCGCTGAGAACACTGTGTCAATCGTGCGCGAAGGGAAAAGCGGCTCCGAAATGATCAAAAACACAATGAGTGAACTGCGCAGTGATCCCTTTGATAAATTCCACGCCTTGCCGATCGAAAACCTAAGTGATTTTGAAAAGCTGATCAGGATTGATGTAGCTAGCAATGAAGAAACTGTTTTAGATTATGATCAGAGCAATGTTTTGCTATATGAGATGGAAGGCATCGATTTTTTCTGTATCCGGCCCTCCGGCACAGAGCCGAAGATCAAGATCTATTTTGGATGTTACGCCGACACCCAAGAGGAATGTGATAAAAACCTGGAGCTTCTGTCCGAAACAGTGCTTCATAGAATAGAATGCCTGATGGGAAAAGATGCTTAACTCCTGATGACTTTTACACACCTGCATCTTCATACTGAGTACAGTTTGCTCGACGGTGCTATTCGCATCGCTGATCTGCCGGCGCGCTTAAAAGAACTGGGCATGGATGCCTGTGCCATAACCGATCACGGAGCCATGTACGGAATTCTTGATTTTTACCGCAGCATGCGAAAAGAAGGCCTCAAGCCAATTATCGGTTGTGAAGTTTATGTGGCACCGAGAAATCATGATGATAAAGATGCCGCTTTTGACCGCGATCCATATCATCTGATCCTTCTGGCGGAGAACAACCGGGGTTACCATAATCTAATCAAGTTGGTATCGAAAGGCTTTATCGACGGATTCTACTACAGACCACGCGTAGACCGTGCCTTGCTGGAAGAATATCATGAGGGTTTGATCGCTCTTACTGCCTGCCTCTCAGGTGAAGTACCGCGAAAGATTATGCGGGGACAGCTCGAAGAGGCCAGGGCTACAGCCCTTTATTATAAAGAACTGTTCGGTGCTGACAATTACTTTTTCGAAGTCCAGGACAACAAAATCCCTGAACAAAACGAAGTAAACTCGCAGTTGATCCGATTGTCAAAAGAACTGGATATTCCCTTGCTGGCAACTAATGACTGTCATTACCTTAATAAGGGCGATGATTTCGCGCATGAAGTTCTGCTTTGCATGCAGACAGGGAAAAAGATGACTGACCCTGATCGTATGCGCATGAATTCAGATAGTTTCTACCTCCGTTCTACGGAAGAAATGGCTGCCTCGTTTTCACATATTCCCGAAGCAGTAACCAACACGGTGAAAATAGCGGAACGTTGTAATGTTGAGCTTGAATTCGGTCAGATTTCTCTGCCGCATTTTGACACAGGCTCAGACGAAAATGGCCGTGAAATGCTGGAACGTCTTTGTCGGGAGGGTTTGGAAAAACGCTTGCAAAGACGACCTACCGATATCCCACGCACGGATTATGAAGAGCGGTTAAAGCGTGAAATAAATGTAATTTCCAGCATGGGTTTTGTTGATTACTTCCTGATTGTCTGGGACTTTGTGCGTTTCGCCCGCGAACAAGGCATTGCAGTCGGACCCGGACGAGGTTCCGGAGCCGGTTCTCTGGCAGCCTATACACTCTTTATAACTGACCTTGATCCTCTGAAGTATGACCTCTTGTTTG
>JAAYEX010000047.1 GCA_012728535.1 Clostridiaceae bacterium
CATCATGGTGGCTGATCCGCCACTTATCCCGTAGGTGTTGGTCGCGAAGAGGGTGAAAAAGGCTTCGATCGCATTAAAGCCCATAAACCAGGAGAAGACCGCCAGCAGCAGGAAGAGCAGGCTGCGTTTTTCCGCCCCGGGTAAAGTGAGGAAGGCGGCGAAACTACGTTTTTTGCCTTCTGCAGCTTGGGCTTCCTCCTCGTCTTTGGCATGCGGGTCATCGGCCAGGGCCTCACGGGCCTGATAAGCCCAGCGATTGCTGATGGTATTCTTGATCGAAATATTGTGTTCTTCTCTGAAGGAAAGAGAGTCGGGTTCGCGGACAAACTTCAGCAAGATAAAGAGGGCGATCATCATCAGGACTGAGGCAAAGAAGAAGGCGAAGAACTTGTCGTCTCTGATGTCGGACAGGATACCGCCAACTAAGAAGGCCAGAATCGACCCGATCCCGCCCATCATGTTGATGACACCGTTGGCCTTGCTGCGCAGGGGTCTGGCTGTTACGTCAGGCATCAGTGAGATTACCGGGCTGCGCCAAAGGGACATGACCAGATTGAAGATGATGATGGCTCCCATGAAAGCCCAGAGGGTTTGCTGGAGAGGAGCTAGGGAGAAAAACAGGGCGCAGACGGGAATTCCCACAATAATCCAGGGCATGCGCCGGCCGATGCGAGTGCGGGTTTTGTCACTGGCTGCACCTACCAGGGGCTGGAAAATGACGCCGAAGAAATTATCGATCGTCATGATCGTACCGATTAAGACGCCGCTGAGCTGGAAGCGCTGCTCCAGGATGAGCGGTACCTGAGAGTTATAAATACTCCAGGCCAGACTTGAAGCCAGAAAACCGAAACCGATCAGAAATATCTGCTTGTAGTTCAGCTTCAACGCAGCTTTAGCTGTTGAATTTTGCTTCGACATTTAACACCTCTTTTTCTCCATATATTTTGTACGTTTCACGCGAAAATGATTAGCCTGATAACTCAGGTGCCCGGCACCGTCAACAGGTCAGCCGATTAATTCCAGCAAGCCCGATTCTTTCAGGCACTGCAGGGCAGACAGTCCGCCGTCCTTGATATATTGGTTGCGCAGCTCGATCGCTTTAACAGGAAGGTTGGTCATAATGACATCCACTTCCAGGAGCAGGGCGCTGTTCAGGAAGACTTCTTCATCAATCGTCCAGACATTTACTTTGAGCCCGGCTTCATGACAATTCTTAACCAAATCGGGTACCTGCAGGTTGTTGAACATGGGGTGGATGGCACCCATGCCGCAGCCGCCGACATAGACCCAGGGGTTACATAAAATCTCGGAATAAAGCATGCCTGAGATTTCTCCGAAACCCATAGCTGCCATTTTGGTCATTGACATGTGGTTAAAAGAACTGAAGCGGATCTGATCAAGCACACCTGCTTTTTCTACCAGTGCAAGGACCTCTTCTTCCATTCCATGATAAAAAATATTGCTGTTTTTCAGCTCGATATTGAGCTTAAGATCTTTGCCTTGGATAAATTCCAAAACATCCTCTAAGAGTGGCATATGATGCACTCAAGCTTCCGGTCTGTTCGCTGCCACGTTCAGTTGCTGCAGATCAGCCCAGTTGAGTGTTGCCAGATAGGCATCTTTTCCGGTTAATCGTTTGAGATTCTCATCATGGTAAACTACCAGCCTGCCATCACGACTCCGCTGGACATCAAGTTCGATGCCTTCAGCTTTGTCAGCTACTGCCTGTTCAAAGGCAGCCATGGTGTTTTCCGGCTGGCTTTTGCTTGACCCTCTGTGTGCCCAGATTTCGCTAGCCATGTCATCCTCCTGACAAGTCGGCAAACAGGAAAGCTGCCGCCGACACATTATTCTGTTACATTTGTCCTGAACAAATCTTCCCAATTTGCTAATCTGATTATGTATTAACTCTAACATTAATTAATTATTTAAGGGTGAATTTTTCTTGGTAAAATTGCTTTTCCCGGTATTAGGATTTTTGTCTCTAGGCATTGGTGCCGTCGGCGTCTTCCTGCCTGTTTTGCCGACCACTCCCTTTGTGCTCTTGGCAGCTTTCCTTTTTCGGAAGACACCCTTGGTCTACGACCGAATGATGAAGGTCGATTTTTTCCGCAAGCATGTGGAAAACTTTGACAAACGTTCGGGGCTTGATCGCAAGGTCCAAATTCAAAGTCATGCGTCCGTCTGGGCCTTTCTGATCGTATCTATCATACTGGCGGATACTCTCTGGTTGAAGATCCTCTTATTCGCAATCGGCGCAGCCGTTTCAACATATTTGCGCTATCTTAGCAAACCCAAAGCAAAGAATGTATAATTGTTTTGATCGGTATTTGGAATCAGCAAAATAAATAGTACATTCCACTGCTATCTGGAGGGTAATTTATGAAGAAGATTTTGTTCTACGGTATGACCGGTGAGAAGATGTGTTTTCAGCACATTTTTCTTAATGCAATTGATTTGCAGGAGGCCGGCTACGAGGTAAAAATTATTTTCGAGGGTGCTTCAGTGAAATTGCTGCCGCAGTTTCATAAAGAAAAGAATCCTCTTTATCTCAAGGCCAGAGAGCGTGAACTCATAGCCGGTGTCTGTCTGGCTTGCTCAAGAGTCATGGGCGTTTACGATGAAAATAAAGAAACCGGACTGCCGTTGCTGGATGATATGTCGGGACATGCAGGTATCAAGCCTTATCTGGAAGACGGCTACCAGGTCATAAGCATTTAGTTTTTCAGTTCCTGAATTAAGAATACTAAGACAAAAGGGCAGTCCTCACCGGACTGCCCCTTGAGATTTAGCTCTTCTTGCTCACTGTCAGGTGATTAAGCTCTTCATCCAGATCAACATAAGCCAGGTCTCCTTCCCTGATGACTCCGTCCAGGAGTGCTTCGGAGAAGTGGTCTTCTACTTCAGACTGAATCAGGCGTCGCAGCGGTCTAGCACCGTATTGAGGCTCATAGCCCTTGTCAGCCAGCCAGTCTTTGGCCCGGTCACTAACTTCGGTCATCAGACCGATATCAGCTACACGTGCTGCAACCTGTCCCAGCATGATGTCAACAATCTTACGCATAACATCCTTGTCCAGCATACGGAAGAAGATAATCTCATCCACACGGTTGAGGAATTCCGGGCTGAAGCTGTGACGCAATTCCTGCATGGTCTGTTCGCGGACTTCTTCGTAGCTCCTGCCGCCAAAAGCTTCCGATGCTTTGGACGAATCCACGTCCAGCGTATCGTTTGTGGCGAAACCGATCCGGGTACGGTTATCAGTCAGAAAGCGGGCACCGATGTTTGAGGTCATGATAATGATGGTGTTCGTGAAATTCACGACCCGGCCCTGACCGTCAGTCAGACGACCATCTTCCAGGATCTGCAGCAAGGCGTTCAGCACATCGGGATGGGCTTTTTCAATCTCATCAAAAAGTACGACCGAATATGGTTGGCGACGTACCAGCTCTGTCAGCTGACCGCCCTCTTCATAGCCCACGTATCCCGGAGGAGAACCGATCAACTTGGAGACATCGAACTTCTCCATGTATTCGGACATGTCGAGTCGAATCATGGAATCTTCGTTGCCGAACATGGCTTCTGCCAGAGCTTTGGCCAGCTCTGTCTTGCCGACACCGGTTGAGCCGAGGAAGATAAAGGAACCGGCCGGGCGTTTGGGATCTTTCAGTCCCAGACGTCCGCGGCGGATGGCCTTGGCCACTGCAGTAACTGCTTCATCCTGGCCCAGGACACGTCTCTTCAGCTCATCTTCCAGATTGCGCAGGCGTTCTGTGTCATCTTCTGTCAGTTTCCGCACCGGAATATTGGTCCAGCTGGAAACAATATCCGCTATATGCTCAGCTGTCAGAACCGGCCAGTCAGCAGGATCGTCCTTTACTTCTGCACTTTCCAGCTCGGAGATCTTGCTCTCGATCTTCTCACGTTTAGTCTTAAGTTCAGCCGCCCTCTCGAAATCTTCATTTTTAACAGCTGTTTCGGTTTCATTTACAGCCTGCAACAATTGTTCCTTCAGCTCATCAACTTGTGGTTTGGAGCCGGTGGATCCGGTATTGATCCGCAGGCGTGAGGCCGCTTCGTCAATCAGGTCAATGGCCTTATCGGGCAGGAAACGATCCATAATATAGCGGGTCGACAGCTTGACAGCATCTTCAATCGCCTCATCGGAAATCTTAACCTTGTGGTGTTTTTCATAAACCTGTCTCAGTCCGTAAAGGATCTGCACCGCATCATCTTCACTCGGCTCACCTACAGTAACCGGCTGGAAGCGGCGTTC
This sequence comes from Clostridiaceae bacterium, assembly GCA_012728535.1. Taxonomy (GTDB): domain Bacteria; phylum Bacillota; class Clostridia; order Saccharofermentanales; family DTU023; genus DTU032. The sequence goes on from JAAYEX010000047.1 coordinate 4,277, forward strand.
CAGGGCTGAGTCTTTTTCGATATACTTACGATATTCATCCAGGGTTGTGGCGCCGATTACCTGCACTTCGCCCCGGGCCAGCATAGGCTTAAGGATGTTGGAGGCATCCATGGAGCCTTCTGCAGAGCCGGCACCGACAAGGGTATGCAATTCATCGATAAAAAGAATAACATCACCGGCTTCAACAGCCTCATCAATGCCTTTTTTCAAACGTTCTTCGAACTCGCCCCTGTATTTGGATCCGGCGATCATACCGGTCAAATCCAGAGAGACCAGTCTCATACCCTTCATGTTGTCAGGTACTTCGCCGGCAATTATTTTTTGAGCTATACCTTCGGCAATGGCTGTTTTACCAACTCCGGGCTCGCCAATGAGGACAGGGTTATTCTTGGTACGGCGGCAGAGTATCTGCTCGACCCTGTTTATTTCCTGTTCGCGGCCGATAATCGGATCAAAACGTCCTTCTCCGGCCAGCTGGGTCAGATCTGTGCTAAAATTATCAAGATTCGGTGTATTTGTTTCCGCTTTCTTATGTGCGGCGGAAGCCTCCGAAGACCCGCTTGATCTGCGCCCCGTTCCGGCATCCATACCACCAGTGTCACCTGCCTTCATGCCGTTGGCGATCTTTGAGTAAAGATCGCGTGTAGCTATTCCGAGATCACGCAGGATACGTACAGCCACACTGTCATTTTCACGCAAAATCCCCAGCATGAGATGCTCGGGTTCAATGGCACCATCCGGAGCAGACTGTGCCTCCCGGGCTGCCAAATTGAGCACCAGCCGTGTGCGCGGTGTCATCATCGATATGATTTGATTGCCGTCAATAGAGGCGGCATCGGTTTCGTCAAGCTGAACCGGCTCTTTCTGATTGAGTGCAATTAAATTTCTTTGCATAACTTCACCGGTCAGCCCGGCTGCCCTCAGCTCTTCTGCAGCCTTACCGCTGCCCTCGGCGATAATGCCGTCTAAAATATGCTCTGTTCCGATATATGATGTATTAAAGGAACGAGCTGAACGCCAGGCAAAAGCCAAAACTTCTCCGGCGCGCTGTGAAAATCTGATCATCATATTTCATTCCCCCTTATTTGTTCTGTTTATTTAATATTTCACGTATAAACTGAGCGCGTTGCTCAGCTATCTTTGTCTGACTTAAGTCTTTTTCTGCACGTAGCTGAATACTGCCGGCTCCGCTCTCGATAAAGATCTGCTGCCAGCTTTGATAGTCAATACCATCTAAAACGCCGGTCGCAATTCCCAGACGCACTGAGGACAGATTGCACATGGCCTCATCGAAACTGATTCTGCGCGCAGATTTTAAAAGGCCACAGGCACGATACACTTCATCTTCCAAAGCCAGAGGATCTTCCTCCTGCAAGGCCAAGCGGTACTTGCGTTCCTGGCTGACCAGTTCCTGGCTCAGCTGAGTCAGACCCTTGACAATTTCAGCTTCGGTAAAGCCGAGTGTAACCTGGTTAGAAATCTGTATCATGTCACAGACGGCGTCTGATCCTTCACCGGTTGCTCCTCTGACCGCATAGCCTGCCTGGGCCAGACGTTTCGACAACTGGTCCACTAGGTTTTTTCGCATCAGCAGCGGTACATGCAGCATCACGGAAACCCGCAGTCCCGTCCCGGTATTAGTGGGACAGGTAGTCAGGTAACCAAGTTTATCGTCATAGGCAAAAGGCAGTTCTTCCGCAAGAGCGGCTTCCAGCTTGTCTGCCTCGCTCAAGGCTTCTTCCAGAGCAAATCCCGCCCGCATACTTTGTATACGCAGGTGATCTTCCTCGTTGACCAGGACTCCGCTTTTTTCATCGGAAAAGAGTAATAAAGATCTGGGCAGATCATCTTTCAGCATGTTGCGGCTGATGAGCCGACGCTCTGCCAGAGCCAGCTTATTTTTATCATCAAGGGATTCCAAGGGCACATTTATCAGCCCGCGGCCGCTTTCTTCCGCCACAGTGCTGAAGGCCTCATGTACCCTGTCTGTTACTTCTCCGGCTTCGGCAGCAGTCAGGCGCCAGGGAAAATGAGTATCACTGAGGTTTCTGGCCAGCCGGATACGTGAGGAGACAACAACATCCGCCTCTGCTCCCTGTTCTAAATACCAGCTCATTATTCCGCCTCCTCCTCAGCTACAGCCCCTGATTCCTTTGCTTCTGCTTCTTCCATTTCTTTTATTTCATCCCGCAGCCGGGCTGCCTGCTCATAATCCTCTGCTGCAATTGCTTCTTGCTGTTCACGGCGCAGCTGTGTGATCGGATCCTCCGGTTCGTCATTCAATGTCTCAGTTTCATCTGCAAATTTAGGACTTGCCAAAAACTCCGTCGCCGGCTGGCAAGTATGACCCTGAACACGCTGGAAGACGGGGTTCAGCACTTTGGCAAAAACTTCATAACATTGAGGACAGCCGAGAAAACCGTTCTTAAGTAATTCCCCTTCCGTCAAACCGCAATTAGGGCATTGCAGGCTCTCTCTGGTCTGTACACGCTGCTTGGGATAAGTGAAACCCGAAGGTCCCCAAAACATGGAATTGAAGAAGCCGCCGAAGATCTCATTAAAAGATGCCGGGCCACTATGTTCCATTTCCATAGCACATGAAGAGCAGAGATTGTATTCAGTTATCTGATTATTGTGTGATTGCTTTACATGTACGCTGGCTTCGCGTAACTGACAATTCTCACATAGCATTCTATTCTTTTTCCTCCTTAGTCAACGCGGCAAGGCTCGTTAGCATATTACGAAATATCGCAGCCCGCAAGAGGTCACGTTCATCTGAATCTAAATAATTCAGCGATTTATTAGACAAAGCCGCCCGCATTACCTGTTCAACTTTCTGAGAGATGATCTCTTGCTCACTTAGGCTGCGCAAGGCTATGAAAGCCTCCTGCTGCCCCAGATAGGTATCGCTGTACTCGACCAACTGCATCAGATGCTGGGCATTGGATGCATTGGTAACTCTGCGGATGCGAATGGAACCACCGCTACCGCGCCGGCTTTCAACTAAATAACCGTGCTGGGTCTTAAAGCGTGTCTCAATCACATAGGAAATCTGAGATGGAACGACGTTCAGTTTCTCAGCAAAGGCATTACGGGAAATCTCGCAATAACCACCATGCTCCAGTAGTAACTTTTTTATCATTTGTTCAATATAGTCGGATTTACTGGCCATGCAGATACTCACTCCCTCGTTAATATTTCAATAAAAAACTTAGTCTTTAACTTTTCTTGTCCTTTGTAAATATAGCACTTTGAACTCAATTTTTCAAGAAAAAAGGGGGTCGCGGGTAACCTCAGTTACTCGTAAAAAAGGACTGTTTCAGGAAGAAACAGTCCTCTGTTAACTATTGATCTGCTGTACTTTAATCGTCAGAAGACAGGATAAAAAGATCTTCAACCAAGAGGGACTCCATGCTTTCTTCTTCCGCTGCTTCGGCTTTAGCCTGAGCTTCTCCGGGATCATAATCTTCAATCAACTTCAGCTCCCGTTCACTGGTCGGAACCGGGACATCATCCGCAGTTTCCAACAGGAAAGGAACGTTCTCATTCACTACAGGAACAGCGCTGATATCGCGATAGCGTTTCACACCTGTTCCTGCCGGGATGAGTCCGCCAATGATGACGTTTTCCTTCAGGCCGTCGAGATAATCGACTTTGCCTTTGACTGCTGCATCGGTCAGGACGCGAGTGGTCTCTTGGAAGGAGGCGGCGGAGAGGAAGGACTCGGTTGCCAGTGAGGCCTTGGTTATACCGAGCAAAATACGGGTTCCGGTTGCGGGTTCGAGACCGACTCTCTCGGCTGCATGGTTGACCTCAACAAATTTAGCGAAATCGACAGTGCTGCCTGTAAGTAAATTGGTATCTCCCGGATCGTCAATCCTGAGCTTACGCAACATCTGGCGGACAATAATTTCGACGTGCTTGTCGTTGATGTCAACGCCGTTGTTCTTGTAAACCTTGAGAACCTCTCTGATTATATATCTCTGAACACCCCTGGCACCCTGAATTTTCATGATGTCATGCGGATTAACGGAACCGTCAGTGATCAGGTCCCCTGCTTCAATATGATCACCGTTATCAACCAGAATCGGGATTGAGACAGAGATTTGATTCTTCTTGACAGTACCGTCTGCACCGATAATTCTGACTTCACGGCGACGCTTGTCGGTCTCTTCGACCTCAATGACACCGGAAATCTCAGCAACAACTGCCTGTCCTTTGGGCTTTCTAGCCTCGAAGAGTTCTTCAATACGGGGCAGACCCTGAGTAATGTCACCTGCCGATGCGATACCGCCCAAGTGGAAGGTTCTCATCGTCAACTGCGTACCGGGTTCTCCGATTGACTGGGCTGCCATAATTCCGACGGCTTCGCCGACAACAGCAGGTCCGCCGGTCGCCAGGTTTTTACCATAGCACATGGCGCAGACACCCTTGGGTGAGTCACAGGACAAAACGCTGCGCATGGGAACTTCCGTGATCCCGGCTGCATCGATTTCTTTGGCCTGATCCATCGTGATCATTTCGCCCTTACGGACAATAACCTTTCCGCTTTCAGGGTGTACTATATCCATGGGTACATAGCGTCCCTCGATTCTGTCGATGAGAGAGGCTAAAACACGCTGGTTCTGCTTACCATAGGCTATGGTCTGGGCCATGATATATTCCTCAGTACCACAGTCTTCTTCGCGGATGGTGACGTCTTGCGAAATATCTACCAGACGGCGTGTGAGATAACCTGAGTCAGCAGTTTTCAAAGCCGTATCCGACAAGGATTTTCTGGCTCCGTGCGAGGAGATAAAGAACTCCAATACGTTCATGCCTTCACGCAGGTTGGACTTGATCGGAATCTCTATCGTGCGTCCCGAAGTGTCGGTCATGTTACCGCGCATACCTGCCAGCTGTTTGATCTGGTCGATACTACCTCTGGCACCGGATGGGGACATCATGTAGATCGGATTGTAAGGATCAAGGTTTTTCTTCAGTGCTTCCGTGATATCGTTGGTAGCCCTGCGCCAGGTATCAACTACTGCACGATAGCGCCCGTCATCATTTAAAAGACCACGCTGGTGCTGGGTGTTGATCTTGTCAACACGAATTTCCGCTTCGCTGATCAGTTCTTCTTTGACATCCGGAACCACCATGTCGAAGACACCGATGGAAACTCCACCTATGGTTGCATAGTGGAAACCCAGGTCTTTGACATCATCCAGAACTTCGGCGGTTTTGGCCGTGCCACATACATCAATGCAGCGTTCTATAATGGAGCCGATCTCCCTTTTGCCGACAACAAAGTCGCACTCCAGGGCAATCCTGCTTCTGAGATCATCTCCGCGGTTAACATAACCCAGATTCTGAGGGATAACATTGTTAAACAGGAAACGTCCGAGGGTGGATTCAACTATGCCGCTGTAGGTCTTGCCATCTGCTTCCACGCTACGTCTGATACGTATTTTCTGCTGGAGAATGATCTGCTTGTTCTCATAGGCCATGACGGCTTCATCAATGCTGGAGAAGACTCTCAGAGGAGCATCATTTGCATCAGCAGGGTTGTCACGTTCCAGAGTCAGGTAATAGCAGCCGAGAACTATGTCCTGGGTCGGCACTGTTACGGGTTTACCGTCCTGTGGTTTCAGGAGGTTATTGGTTGACAACATGAGGAAACGGGCTTCTGCCTGAGCCTCAGTTGACAAGGGTACGTGGACTGCCATCTGGTCGCCGTCAAAGTCGGCATTAAAGGCTGTACAGACTAAAGGATGCAATTTAATGGCGCGGCCTTCAACCAGAACCGGCTCGAAAGCCTGAATTCCCAGTCTGTGCAAGGTTGGTGCGCGGTTCAGCAGAACCGGATGGTCCTGTATTACTTCGTCCAAAGTATCCCAGACAATGTCTCCGCCGCGTTCGACCAGTCGGCGCGCTGATTTAATATTCTGCGCATAGTCATGTTTAACCAGTTCGCGCATGACGAAAGGCTTAAACAGTTCCAGAGCCATCTCTTTCGGCAAACCGCACTGGTGCAGTTTGAGCTCCGGACCGACAACGATTACTGAACGTCCTGAGTAGTCTACACGTTTACCCAGTAAGTTCTGGCGCAAACGTCCCTGTTTGCCTTTCAGCAGGTCGGATAAAGACTTCAGCGGACGGTTTCCCGCACCGGTTACGGCGCGGCCGCGACGACCGTTGTCGATTAAGGCATCGACAGCTTCCTGCAACATGCGCTTTTCGTTGCGAACGATAATGTTCGGAGCGCCCAGTTGCAAGAGCTTGTTCAAACGGTTGTTGCGGTTAATTACACGGCGGTAGAGGTCGTTCAGGTCTGAGGTTGCAAAACGTCCGCCATCCAGCTGTACCATGGGGCGCAGTTCGGGAGGCAGGACCGGCAACACTTCCATAACCATGTCCTGGGGGCGATTGTCAGACTGCTGGAAAGACTCTACAACTTCCAGACGCTTAATGATGCGCTGTTCTTTCTGGCCGCGGGCAGTTGTCAGATCTTCATGCAACTGATCCGCCAGTACATCTATGTCAATTTCTGCCAGCAAATCACGGATGGCTTCTGCACCCATTTTTGCAACAAAAGAGTTGCGCCCGTATTCGGACAGGGCGGTGCGATAATCGCGCTCATTGATAATCTGCATTTTTGCAAAGTTTGTTTCTTTCGGGTCGATCACGATATAGGCCGCAAAATAGAGAATCTTCTCCAGATTGCGCGGCGACATATCGAGCAGGAGACCCATGCGGCTCGGAATACCCCGGAAATACCAAATATGAGAGACCGGAGCAGCCAAACGAATGTGTCCCATCCGCTCGCGTCTTACTTTGGACCGGGTTACTTCTACACCGCACTTGTCGCAGACTATGCCACGATATCTGATCTTTTTATACTTACCGCAATAACATTCCCAGTCCTTGGTCGGACCGAAAATCTTTTCACAAAAGAGACCGTCGGCCTCCGGTTTGAGCGTTCTATAGTTAATGGTTTCCGGCTTTTTAACTTCACCGTGCGACCATTCTAAAATCTTTTCAGGAGACGCCAGGCCGATCCCGATTGCTTCGATATGATTCAAATCTGCCATTATTTACTCCCTATCTTATTCGTCAAAATCTTCCGCGCCGAACAGGTCATCTTCATCGAGAAGATCGTCTTCATCGGGGTTATACTCCGGATCATCAGCTTCCGGCTCTTCGATCTCACCCTCATCGGTAAGGCTTCCGGCCGAGAATCCTGCATCACGCAGTCTCTGGTCGCTCTCCCTGTACCGGCCTCTTTCTTCGAATTCGGACAAAGCTTCTATCTCTACAAGGGTTTCGTCGTCATCTTCCTCAGAAGCATCAGGCAGGTAAACCTCCTCATACTCCTCGCTGAGAACACGGGCATCAAGAGCCAGTGACTGCAGCTCCTTAACCAAAACCTTAAAGGCTTCCGGAACGCCGGGCTCAGGTACGTTTTCACCCTTGACGATGGCTTCATAGGTCTTTGTTCGACCCTGAACGTCGTCGGACTTGACGGTAAGGATTTCCTGCAGGGTGTATGCAGCACCATATGCTTCAAGTGCCCATACCTCCATCTCACCAAAGCGCTGACCGCCAAACTGAGCTTTACCGCCCAGAGGCTGCTGGGTAACCAGTGAGTAAGGTCCGATGGAACGAGCATGAATCTTGTCGTCAACCAGGTGGAGCAGTTTAAGGTAGTACATGATACCTACCGTTACCGGGTTCTCAAAAGCTTCACCGGTACGGCCGTCATAGAGGATGGTCTTGCCGTTTTCGGCAATTTGCATATCCTTAAAAGCCTCTACTACATCAGCCTCGCCGGCTCCGTCAAAGACCGGAGTTGCGACTTTAACGCCCTTCTTATGTGCGGCCAGGCCGAGGTGAACCTCAAGCAGCTGACCGACGTTCATACGTGAAGGAACGCCAAGTGGATTCAATACGATATCCAGAGGTGTACCGTCAGGCATGAAGGGCATGTCTTCTTCCGGCAGGATGAGTGAAACAACACCCTTGTTGCCGTGTCTGCCCGCCATTTTGTCGCCGACGGAAATCTTGCGCTTCTGAGCGATATATACGCGAACCAGTTTGTTGACTCCATGTCTGAGCTGGTCGTCCTGTTCGCGGGTAAAGGTCTTAATGTCTACAATGACGCCGGACTCACCGTGCGGTACACGTACAGATGTGTCTCTGATTTCGCGGACTTTTTCACCGAAAATAGCGCGATAAAGTCTTTCTTCAGGTGTCAGCTCGGTTTCACCCTTGGGTGTAACCTTACCGACAATGATGTCGCCTGCATGAACTTCTGCACCGATACGGACCACACCGTCTTCGTCAAGATCCTTCAGGGCATCGTCACCGACGTTGGGAATTTCACGGGTGATCTCTTCCGGACCAAGCTTGGTATCGCGGGCTTCGCACTCATATTCAGTTATGTGAATCGACGTATAAACATCATCACGCACCAGGCGCTCACTGATGAGGACGGCGTCCTCAAAGTTGTAGCCTTCCCAGGGCATGAAGCCGATCAGTGCGTTGCGACCCAAAGCCATCTCACCCTGATCAGTTGAAGGACCGTCAGCGATAATTTCGCCGGCCTTTACAGCATCTCCCTGTTTAACCAGAGGACGCTGATTGATGCAGGTGCCCTGGTTGGAGCGGCGGTATTTTGAGAGATGATACTCATCACGGCTCAGGTCTTCTTTTTCCACTTCAATGTAGTCAGCTCTTACTCTCTTGACTACGCCGTCATTTTTGGCAACTACACAGACACCCGAATCCTTGGCGGCACGGTGTTCCATACCTGTACCGATAACCGGGGATTCCGATTTAATCAGCGGAACTGCCTGGCGTTGCATGTTCGAACCCATCAGGGCTCTGTTGGCATCGTCGTTGCCCAGGAAAGGAATCAGGGAAGTGGCCACTGAAACTAATTGTTTCGGTGACACGTCCATCAGATCGACCTGGTCAGGATCAAGTTCGAGGAACTCATCCAGATAACGACAGGAAATCTTCTTATTAATGAAATGACCATCAGCATCGAGAGGTTCGTTCGCCTGAGCGATGTTGAAGTAATCCTCTTCGTCCGCGGTCATATAGCGGTATTGGTCTGTAACCACACCGTTTTCCTTGTCATAGAGACGGTAGGGTGTTTCCAAAAAGCCGAAGCGGTTTACACGCGCGTAGGTAGCCAGGGAGTTGATCAGGCCGATGTTCGGTCCTTCAGGAGTTTCGATCGGGCACATTCTGCCATAGTGGGAAGGATGTACGTCACGAACTTCAAAGTTGGCGCGCTCACGCGACAGGCCTCCGGGGCCCAGGGCTGAAAGACGACGTTTGTGCGTCAACTCGGCCAGTGGGTTGGGCTGGTCCATGAACTGAGACAGCTGGCTGGAGCTGAAGAACTCTTTGATCGCAGCTGAAACAGGCCTGGTATTCACAATATCCTTGGGTGTGGCCTGCGATATGTCCGGGATCGTCTGCATGCGTTCACGGACAACACGTTCCATACGGGAAAAACCGATACGCATCTGGTTCTGCAGGAGTTCCCCTACTGAACGAATGCGGCGGTTGCCGAGATGGTCGATGTCGTCAGGCTCGCCTACACCGTACTCCAAGCCGATGAAGTAGCTGCAGGAGGCTAAAATATCATCCACGGTCAGGTGGCGGGGAATCAATTCTGATTTATTGTCGCGAAGCAGCTGACGCAAAGCTTCCACTTTGTCATCTTCTTCACGTGCCTGAGCCACGATATCCCGCAATACCGGGGTATAGAAATACTCGTTATAGCCAAGCTTTTCAAAATCAAGCTCGGCCAGTTCTTCCTGAGTGAAATAACGGCTGAGGAATTGCTCTAACCTGACAGTGTTGTTGCCGACTACGCGCAGCATGTCATCATACTGAATGACACTTTCGCCCATCTTGTGAATAGGATAAATATCAACGCTGTTGATACCTGCGTTTTGAATGGCCATAGCCATTTCACGCGTAATAATATCGCCTTCGAGAGCCAGAATTTCACCGTCTTCACTGAGAATGTCAGTAGCAGCACGATGTCCTTCCAGACGTCTGGACAGGGATAGTTTTCTATTAACTTTAAAGACACCAACATGAGCCAGGTCATAGCGGTTGTCCTGGAAAAACAGGTTCTGCAGCAAGTTCTTGGCGCCTTCGCGAGTATAGACTTCTCCGGCGCGCAGTTTACGGAACATTTCCTGGTATCCGTCATCAACGCTCTTGCAGCCGTCTTTTGCCATTGTATTCATGAGCGCTTCTTCTTCGCCCAGAACCGATATGATTTCTTCATCTGTACCGAGGCCCAGTGCACGCAGCAAAATTGACAGATGGAATTTGCGGGCGCGGTCTACGCGGACCCAGAGCAAACCCTTGGCATCTGTTTCAAATTCAAGCCATGCACCCCGGTTAGGAATAATTTGTCCTGTATAAATGGTGTTGTCGTTCTTGTCACGTTCAATGCCATAGTACACACCCGGAGAGCGCACCAACTGACTGATTACCACTCTCTCAGCTCCATTGATAATGAAGCTGCCGGTATCAGTCATAATCGGGAATTCCCCGATGTACACATCCTGGTCTTTAATAGTGTCACTGGCTTTGTCGTGAAGCCTGACTTTTACGTAAAGTTTCGATGCGAAGTTCGCATCCTTTTCTCTGCATTCCTCTAAGGAATGAGTTGGGTTGTTGACGTCAAATTCTTTGTCTATGAACGAGAGTTCGATATCACCTGAAAAGTCAGTAATTGGTGATGCCTCTTCCAGGACTTCCATAAG
>JAAYEX010000048.1 GCA_012728535.1 Clostridiaceae bacterium
ATGCAGCAGACTCCACCAATGCAGCAGCCAATGCACCAGGCTCCGCCGATGCAACAACCGATGCATCAGGCTCCGCCCATGCAGCAGCCGATGCAGCAGGCTCCGCCGGTACAACAGCAGATGCCGCCGCAAGTTCAGCAGCAACAGTACAGAGCTCCTCTGCCACCGGTTCAGCCTCCACAGCAGGAGTATCAGCAGCCACAGCAAGAGCATTATCAGCCTCAGGCTGAGCAAGTCAGTGAACCGATTGACAGACCGGATCACTATCCGGAAAATGAATAGAAAAGAACAGCTAACTCCCCGGGGAATTAGCTTCAGCAGGAAAAAACTGTAAATAAGTAAACTTAAGGGAGCTGCTTCGATCAAGGAAGCGGCTCCCTTTTAATAAGGATTTGAATTCTAATATGTTAGCTTCACATGGCTTTTACTTTGGATAGAAATTCCCTGGTTCTGGAATTCCGGGGATTGCTGAATAGGAGCTCCGGGCTGCTGTCTTCAGCAATCCTGCCGTCATCCATAAACAAAACCCGGCTTGCGACTTCTTTGGCAAAGCCCATCTCATGGGTGACAATTAGCATGGTCATGCCTTCATCGGCAAGAGATTTTATAAGATCCAGAACTTCGCCGACCATTTCCGGATCCAAAGACGAAGTCGGCTCATCAAATAAGATAACTTTCGGATTCATGGCCAAAGCCCGGATAATAGCTATCCTCTGCTTTTGGCCTCCGGATAAGGTAGAAGGGTAGACATCCTTTTTATCTTCAAGGCCTATTCTTTTCAGGAGTTTAATGGACTGAGCCTGAACCTCATCCTTGATTTTGCTTACTGTTGTTACAAGCTCGATAAGATCTTTCTTATCTTTACGGAAGATGTTTCCCGCTTTTAGAAATAAGTTCCGACGCTTGGTTTTTCTCAGCTTGCTCAATCTGACGTGCAGGGGGGCCATCATGATGTTTTCCAGAACAGTCTTGTTATTGAATAGATTAAACTGCTGAAAAACCATACCCATCCTTTGCCGGTGCAGGTCCAGCTTTGTATGTTGCTCAGTCAGGTTAATTCCTTCAAAAACTATGGACCCGCTGCTGGCTTCCTCCATGAAGTTCAGGCAGCGCAGCAAGGTGCTCTTGCCGCTACCGGAAGGTCCGATTATTGCGATTTTCTCGCCTTTCTCAACAGTAAAAGATATGTCTTGCAGTACCTTAAGGTCGCCGTAGTTCTTGTTAAGATTGATGACTTCTATCACTTTTTCTCAGACTCCTTTCCATGGCCTTGATCAGGCTTGAAATTATCAGGACCAGGACTATGTAGATCAGGGCCATAAAGAGGTAGGGGATCATGAATTCATAGTTATTGGTGCCGATGTAATTGAAGGCTACATACAAATCAATTGCTCCGACAAAGCTGACAACTGAAGTCTCTTTGATCAGTGAAATAAATTCATTGCCGATGGTCGGGAGGATATTTTTTATCGCCTGCGGTACGACAACCTTGCCCATAGATACCCCGTAGCCCAGACCAAGCGCTCTGCTGGCTTCCATCTGACCCGGGTCTACAGATAAAATTCCGCCTCTCATTATCTCGGACACATAGGCACCGCTGTTTAATCCGAAAACCAATATACAGAAATTCAACGAAGACATATTGACTTGCAGGAGGGGGAGAACGACATAATAGGTGACCAGCAGCTGAACTACGATAGGGGTACCCCGAAATAAACCGACATAAAAATTGCAGAATCCCTTCAGGAATCTGCTCAGTCTGCTTTTGGCGGGATGTACCAGGGTAGCTGCAATGGCTGTGCCGATAACGATCCCGATGATTAAGCCGAAAACGGCAATCAACATGGTGTTTTTAAGCCCTTCGAGTACTCTGGCATATCCATTATGTGCATAAAAAGCCTGCCAAAACTTCTCAAACTTAATGCCGAAATTATCCATTATTGCTCCTTAGGCTTTTCTTAAAAAATCCCCGTTCATGTTATGATACGGGGATTTGATAACACACTCTCAGTAAATTTTAACCGAGCTTATTGATGGATTCAACAATAAATAAGGCCGGTGCTTCGTCGATGACAACGTACTTAATGTTTCCGTTGATCATATCCTGGACTGCCAGTGAACCGGCTTTGTAGCCGACTGTCTCAACTGCATAGCCGTCAAAGCCCCAATCTTCATCACCCTCCAGATAGAACTGGCCGGTTGTGCCGGTTTGAACGCCTATCTTGGTAGAGGAGTCAAGCCCGCTCAGTATCTCTTCAACATCGCTGACGCTATTACATTTATCAAAGGAGGAATCGTTTGCCATTACGATCAGTTTCTGTGAAGCGTCGTAATATTTTTCAGAAAAATTGACAGATTCCTTTCTGGCCTCAGTTATGGTCAATCCTGCCATTGCGATGTCAGCTTTTCCCTGACCGACAGAAAGAACGACAGCATCAAAATCCATGTTATGAATGACAAGTTCCTTGCCCAGATGCTCAGCCAGAAGCGCAGCAATCTCCAGATCAATGCCATAATAACTGTCACCCAGCATGTATTCGAATGGCTCAAAACTTGCGTTGGTCGCAACAATCAGCTGGTCCTTGGACGAGTCTAGCTCAGCACTTACTACTGCAGTCGGTGAACCGTCTGCAAAATATTTGTCAAAAATCTCATCAAGAGTACCGTCTGAACCGATTTGCTTGATAAAGTCATTTACTTTTTTAAGTAACTCCGGCTGATTTTTATCAACACCGAAGGCGTACTCTTCTTCTGTCAGGGAAATCCCGATCAGCTTCACTTTGGATTTACCGGTCTCTCCATCACCGGAACCGCCGCAACTTGTCAAGACTAATCCCAAAATCAGGATTGCGATCATAATCAGGACTGATATTTTTTTGTTTTTCATCTTCCAACCTCGGATTCAAATGTTTTATTTCCAATGCATGAATAATTAGCAAAGAACATGAATAAATATAAAGTTCGCAAAGCTTAATGTCAAGCTACTAAAGTCAAAAAAGGTGAAAATATCATAATTGAATAAAAAAGAGGCCTGACCTCACTTGTTTTTAGTCCAAGTTTAAAGGCCAGGCACTAATAGTTAGATCTTTTTCAGAGCAGATACTAGTCTACGGTCGGGGTCCAGTAGTGGGCACCGTAAATATCCGTAATACGGTAAGTCATCAGGAATTGTGAATTATTCAGCGGAGCATTGCCGATGATCCAGTCCCCGCTGGCAATCATACGTTCGCCCAGATAAAAGCTATCCGAATACTCTCCGTCATAACTATAAAAGTCACATAAGAAATCTATTCTGTCGCCTTCAACAATATCGATCAGGCCTTTCATCACGGTCGGAGACAAGTCCTGGTAGTCGACCTGGGCTCCGGCAACATAGCCGTAAGGATTGGCGTCGTCAAAGCGCAGTATGATATTTACCCGCTGGCCATTGAGGGAAGCCGGGACATAACCCGTGATAATAACTTCATCATCGAGTATCTCCTGGCTGATAAAGTAATAGCTGACGATCTGACCGTTAAGCGAAAGCCAGCTTTCGTCATACTCCATAATCAGATTGCCATCATCGTCCCAGTCAAAAACGTTATCCAGACCCAGGTCGATATAACCTTCACCATCATCGATAAAAACGTTAAGCTCCAGCATCCGCACGAGTTCCCACTGGTCTTCGCTGAGGGCCAGCACACGCTGTCCGGCTTTATTCTTGGAAAGCTGCAGATTGTATAAACCACCGGAGTATTCGGCGAAGTACTCTACGTTGTTCTCGAGCAGCTCTTCATTGATCCAGCTGTTATCCGGATCCCGGGTCACAATTTGCCTGTTGCCGGAACCCAGAAAGGCCCCGATCAGATCTGTAACCAGTGAAGAGGAGCTGCCGGTTGAAGAGCCGGAGCCCATGTCCACCCCGAAGAGGGAACCGAAGAGGGATCCTGATGAGTCTCCCGTCAGATTGCCGAGTGGATTGGAGCTGCCGCCGGCAGCTACTGCACCACCGGCACTCATGCTGGCGAAGTTGCGGATACATTCACTGTAGGATTCGTCCATGCCGATTTTTTCATAAGTATTAATAGCAGTGCTGACATGAGCGAGTGTTGTATAGGGGAAGTAAATTGAGATTCCGTTAGCATGGGTTACATTTGTTGAATTGCGGTTGTACTTGATACTGCTGCGCAGGACTTTGGCCAGTTCCCGAGCTTCATCGGTGGCCAGATTATCAGCAAAGTGGATCAGGTCGATCTGATTGATTTTTTGCTGGGTGGAAAAGTCCTTGCTTCTGCTGCGGGCGTCTGCTACATGATTGTAGTTGTCGGTAGCAATCAACTCACTTGTCCCCTCTGAAAAGCGGGTAAAGGTATCAGGCAGGGTCCCGGCCAGCTCTGCCAGGTCTATCAGTGAGAGAGTTGCAGGGGTGCTTAAACCTTCCTGCTGAACCTTTGAAACATAGGAATCAATAATGTTCTTGCCGATCTCAACAGTTGAAACACCCGTATTGTTAGCCAACTCAGTCAGCCAGCTTGTGTAATACCAGCCGATACCCGGTTCTACAGCCTCGGAAGCAATCAAATAATCAGCATATTTTTCCGCCACGAGGGCAGTTTCCAGTGAGCCCATCAGACAGGCATCAAAACCGATAAAATCAAAATCACAGCCGGCCAGCCTAAGTGCTTGATCGATCTCGTCCAGGGTCATGCTGTCTCTGGGGTAGTGCTCGTCAAGTCCGAAGCCGCTGATTGAACCGCCGCCATGATCCCACAAGATGAGTGCATAGCGGTCAGCCGGAAACTCATCCTTGCAGAAGCGGACAAAATCAGCCAGGGTTGCCGGCTCCACCATTGATTTTCTGCCCATATTTCTGTCGAGAGCCCGCAAGCCGCCGTTAACAACCTGATATCTCTGATTGCCCTGGGAACTGACAATACTGTTTTTCCATTGCTTGGCGCCGCCGGTTTCTACGATCAGGTTAATATTGTTGCCCAAATCGGCTCTGGCCATCTCCTGAAGATCGTTTGAGGCAAGTCCTGACCTGGATTCCAGATCCGAGCCGCACATATAAACCATAATGGTGAAAGTCTCTTCGCCGGTCCCGGCAAACCGGGTTTTCTTTTCACGGGCTAAAGGTGAAACTGAATAATCCGGCTCATGTGCCCTGTATGCCAATGCGGAAGAAGGGGCAGCTGCGGGCGAACCTGAAAAGCCCGAGAATAGTTCCGTATACTCATTTGATCCGCCAGAGCTTCCACCATTGGCAGGTGGCAGCGGGTCATCTCCTCCGGAGCAAAATTGCAGGAAAAGCATTACAGCAGCAATGATCAAAACAAAAACAATAATGCGGGAAAGGCAGCCCCTGCCTTTTGTGCCTCCACTGCTGCCGCCCGTGCCCCGGCCAAGGAAAAAACCCAGCAGCAGCCACAGACAGCCTCCACCGGAAGACCCGCCTGAACTTCTTTGCGGTGATGGCGACCCGCCAAAGGATGGGCCTGATCCAGTCGGTCTGCCACCTGAACCGACGGGTCCCGTTCCCAGCCCACTGCCACGCCGGCGGGCGTTGCCGCCACCACTGACAGTTCTTTTTTGACGACCCGTAGGCCTGTTTCTATTCATAGATTAACCTCGCAATTCCGATTCAAAATGAACATTCTTGATTAATTTTAGCTTATTGGCAGCTAATTGAAGACCCGTTACCCTGCTTTACATCGTTTTCTTGTCGTAGAAATGCAAGTTATCGCCACCCTTGTCCTTAACAATATAGAGGGCAGCATCAGCCTTTTTGAATAAATCGTCGTAAGACTTCTCCCTGTCTGACAGGGCAGCACCGACACTCACTGTGATATAGGAATCAGGACTTACTTGTTTCAAAGATTTAACCAGTTGATGGTACTTGGAAATGACAAATTTCCTGGAAGAAACATTTTCCATATAAACACAAAATTCATCACCGCCAATCCTTCCGATAATATCTGATTTCCTAAAAGTGGCTTTGAGTGCTTCACCGATATGTACTATAACGCTGTCTCCATGCAAATGGCCATGGCTGTCATTGATTTCCTTAAACTTGTCACAGTCCAGAATCAGGAGGGCATCCGTCTTGTGAGGGTCATTCTTTTCCATTATTTCGTTGATGAGTTTTTTTGTCGTTTCGGCATTGTAAAGGCCGGTCAAACCGTCAGTTTCAGATTTTTTAATCAACTCCTGCC
Organism: Clostridiaceae bacterium; assembly: GCA_012728535.1. Lineage (GTDB taxonomy): Bacteria > Bacillota > Clostridia > Saccharofermentanales > DTU023 > DTU032. The sequence continues at coordinate 6,192 of JAAYEX010000048.1, forward strand.
TTTCGGCTTCTTCTTCACTGACATCAATGAGTTTGCCGATAACAGAATAAACCTTTCCCTTACTGTTGCGGATAAGCGAACTTACAGATTTAAAGATCATTTTCTTCTCTGCTGAGAGCGGTAATTCAATCCTGTATATACTCTGAAGAGAATCGCTGTCTCGCAAAGCTTCTTTAAGTATCACTACTGACTCTTCCATAAACTCACGGCTTTCAAACAAATGCATAATGCTCTTTGACAGATTCAGCTCATTTTGCTCGAAGTAATACTCATACATATACTCGTTGGATATGTTGGAGAGGATCTGATAACGTTCGTTTTGAATTTTCAGTTCCTTATTGTCTCTTAGATTCCGAAATATGCTCACTGATAAAACTGTAATTATCAAGGCGCTCAGCAAAATTAACTGCAGGCCGTAGTTGCTGACAATCATGCTCAGGGTGATTTTTCGATCGATTTTAGCAGTAGAAATCAAGACCAATGTCTGCAATTCACGCTCATCGATTGATCCAATTGATTTGTTCAGGATTGACAACAATACTTCATTTTCACTTGGAACAGCAAAGCAGTAGGCTCTGTCATCTTTTCCCCGAGGTACCGTGATAATGTTCTGATATCCGTTCTGAAGGGTGTAAAATGCCACGGAATAAGCGTTTCCGTAACCATAGTCAGCATGGCCGGCTTCTACTGCATTCAGGCTGTCTTCACGCGTTTTATAGTTGACCGTGTACTCTTCCGGAATTCCTTCGGGTTGAGTACTGCCCAAAGTGCCTGCATAAATTTTCTCACTTAAGTCTTCGGGATCAACAGAGGAATTCAAATACAGTATCGTTTGAGATTCCAAAAAAGGCCGGGACAGGACCATATTTTCAGGCACATAGCTGGCAGGAATTCCGAAAATAAGGTCAATAGGGGTATCGTATGCCTCATCTATTGACTCGATCAGATGAAATTCAAAAACAAGACCTGTTATTTCGGATATCTTTTCCAGTACCTCTATGGAAATACCCTTGATTTCACCCTTTTTACCGGCATATTGCAGGGGAGCCGACCCATGAAGAGATACAGCCTGAATGACACCGGCAGTGTCAATGTAATCTTGCTCCTCTTGGGTAAAATGCAATTGAGCTGACACAGGTACTGAGGATAGAATTACTGCAATTAAAACGAATAGCAGTGAAATATGTTTGATTTTTTTCATATATAAATATTACTTCCAAAACTAAAGCTGTCTACTAACATATCCTATTCTATCACTTATTTTCTGTTGAACCGACTCCGCTTGCACTTGTGCCTTCATTGACAGCAGGTCGGTTTTCCTATATAAAAAATTAATAACGGAAAGATTTTTTAAAGAAGGGCGGTTACTATGGAAAAGACCTATATTCAAGGCCCTACAGGCCCTGGGAGTGCAGGCGATAATGAATTGCTGAGCCGGTTAAAGAGCTTGAAAAGAATGGTTCTTCTGGGCAAGGTTCTGGCAATAGCCTTGCCGGTGATAGGTTTCGTCCTTATTGCCTTCATAGCAATGCAGGAGGAATGGATCTTGATGCTGGCGGCAATCCTGGTCCTGCTTCTTCTCTGGTTTGCAAACGCCCTCAAGCTTAAGTCGCAATCCCGAAAATTGAAAACACTGCTGGGTCAGAGTATCACCATGCCGGTTTTGCAGGAGATCTTTGAAGTGCACGAGTATCTGCCGGATAAAGGGATAGATGAGCGGATAATATATGCTGCCGATCTGGTTGAAAGCTGGGATAGATACTCCGGCAGTGATTTACTGCGCGGCAAGTATCGTGGTCTGAATATCCTTTACTCGGATATTCACCTGGAGCGGGAAGAAATCGACACTGATTCCGATGGCTCGACGACCACCCACTATGTGACTG
>JAAYEX010000008.1 GCA_012728535.1 Clostridiaceae bacterium
ACTAAAGTGCATCCGGCCAGTTCGCCTCCGCGAACACTGATAAGAATGTCAGAGCCGCCGGCAATGATCTTTGCCTCAGGATGCTCGTCTAGTAGGCTGATCGCTTCATCCAGCGAAGCAGCTTCATAAAGCTTTTTAATATCGTACTTCATTGCATCCTCCTACGCTGTTTCCTGAGACAGTTTGTTTAACTCGTCTCTGGTTTTTTCATAATGCTCACGTCTGGCACTTATCTCGGAATCGGATTCAAGCAAACCTGCTTCAGCGAATCCTTCATACAGTCTCTGAGGTGTGACCGGGAGTGTGTTGAAGGATACTCCCGTCGCCTGCAGAATACCATTGCGGATGGCAACAGCAGGTGAACAGGCCGGCGGTTCTCCAAGTGCTCTGGTACCGAAAGGACTGGTCGGCTCAGGATTTTCTATGAAGGCGACCTTCATATCCGGATGGTCCATGAATGTGCTGAGCTTATAGTCTAAGAGGTTGTCGTTCAAAACACGACCTGTCTTTTCGTCATAGAGCAGTTGTTCATAGAGACCGTAACCGATACTCATGCTCATGCCACCATGAACCTGGGCCTCAGAAGTCTGAGGATTGATTAAATTACCGGCGTCATGAACATTACAGATATCTAAGATTTCTACCTTACACAGGGGAATATCAACTTCGACTTCGGCGACAGAGACGCCAAAGGAGTAGGCGTTGCTTTTTACCTGATAGGTACTTTCTGCCGTAATGTGATTACCCTGCTCATGGCAGTACAAAACACTTAATGCCAGATCGCACAAGCTCATCAGAACCCGGCCATCGCCTTTGCGAACAACTTTACCATCAACTAAATCCAGGACATCGACCGGCATGCGTATATAACGGTGTGCATTTTCCAGGATGCGCTCCTTAAGGATAGTTCCGGTTTGTTTTATGGAAAAACCTGCCACGTATGTCTGCCGTGAACCATAGGCTCCCAGTCCGAATGGCGTTATGTCGGTATCCTGTGTGGAGACAATATTGACGTCTTCGACCGGAATACCGACTGCTGCTGCTGCCATTTGAGAGAAGACAGTGTCAGCACCCTGACCGATCTCTGTTTCACCCATTTGCAACTGAATTGAACCATCCTGATTCAAAACCATGCGACAGGCTGAAGTCTCAACGGATATTGGCCAGACTGCAGTGTTGTACCAGAAAAGAGACATGCCGATACCTCGGCGGACCGGGCCTTCCTGAGGCTGGTCGTATAGCTTGCGTTTCTCTTCATAATCAGTCATTTCCATGACTTTGTCGATTAAGAGATTGTAGGTATCATAATAGTTTTCATTTTTGGAGAAGCTATCTACGAAGCCTTTGGGCATTGAGTTCTTGCGTCTGAATTCAACAGAATCCAGATTCATTTGTTTGCAGATATCTTCGGTGTGAGCTTCAGTAAAGAAAGTAGCCTGTGGCATACCATAAGCACGCATGGCACCGGCAACTGTTTTGTTTGTATAGACAGTGTAGCAGTCAGCTTCAAAGTTTTTGCAGGGGTAAATCTGATTTACTGAACCCATAGCTTTGCCAGCAATTGAGTGGCCGTGCGAAGCATAAGCTCCCTGATCAGAATAAAACTTCAGCTTTCTGGCAGCAATTTTGCCGTCAGGGCGCACCCAGGAAATAATGTGTGCATGCATGGCATGACGAACACGGTTGTTTACAAAGGTCTCTTCCCTTGTCGTGTCCAGAAAAACCAGACGCCCTCCTACGCTGAGCGAAGCAAAGGCGCATAGGGGCTCCCACAATGCGTCCTGTTTATTGCCGAAACCTCCGCCTATATAGGGCTTGACAATTCGAACGTCGCCCCAGGGCAGACAGTTTGCCTGTCCGACTACGCGTCTGACAATATGCGGTATCTGTGTGGAAGTTACAACTGTGACCCGCTCCTTCTCCATATAGGCATAGCAAACATTAGGTTCAATGTGGGCGTGCTGGACTGTCGGCAGGTGATACCAGCCCTCTACCTTTGTCAGTCCCTCTTCTTTAATGGCTTCTTCATAGTTGCCGTGACGGACACTTGAGGATGCCAAAATATTGTTAGGAGAAATATCCTCGTGCAGGAGAGGAGCTCCTTCCTTAATGCTCTCCAGAGGATCAAGAAGGATAGGATACTCCTCATATTCGACTTTAATTTTTTGCAAAGCATGTTTGGCTGAAATTTCATCTTCTGCTATAACCAGAGCAATCTCATCACCGTAATAGCGAACATGCTCATTTAAAAGCAAACGGTCAGCAACGTCCTGATGTTCCGGATCTGTTGTCCATGGGTGGCCTGCGGTAGGGAATTGTACCTTCGGAACCTCGAAACAAGTTACGATCTTCACAACACCCTTAACTTTCTCGGCCTCAGAAGTGTCTATGCTTATCACCCGGCCATGGGCAATTGTTGAAGGGAGTACTTTAGCTATCAGTGCTTTTTCATCGACCAGATCGGCCGTGTATTGCGCTCTGCCCGTTACTTTATCAAAAGCGTCAACTCTTTTGATGTTTTTCCCAACGCTCATTTATAACCTCCATTCTTATTGATAAACTAGTGCTCAATATGTTTCTAAGCATTTTAACATATAGCTATCTCATGAGAATTTATTTCGCTTTTATAGCACAATTCTTATGTGACATTTGTGCTAATTGTACTATATTATTAAGATATTGATTGTGATAATGATCAAAAGGTTGAGGAGTAAATATGGACAAATTCGAAGAAATCTACAAACGGGCACAGATGCTCCGGATCGTTCCCCGTATTGCTGTAGTTGCGCCTGACAGACACAGTTTGGCTGCAGTTGAAGAAGCTGTGGATCTGGGATTGGCTTCTGCGGCGTTTTTTATGACCACCGCCACTGAGCCGTACGTTTTGGATAAGGTCAGGAGTTCCCGGTTTTCTTATTATGTTCTCGATTCAGTTGAAGAGGCGGCAGAATATGCAGTAGCTGCATGTTCTGCATCTGAATGCCACATGCTGATGAAGGGAAATCTTGACAGCTCGGTCCTGCTACGTGCTGTTTTACAAAAGGACAGCGGCTTGACTGAAGGCAAGCTTTTAACTCATTTAGCCTGGCTGGAGATGCCCAGCTATCATAAACTGTTTATTGTTACTGACGGAGGCATGATTCCTTATCCCAGCTTGGAAGAGAAGGAAGAAATATTACAGCATGCTGTAAATTACTCACATAGGCTGGGCCTTCAGGAGCCCAAAATTGCAGTGCTCGCTGCAGCAGAAAAGGTCAATCATAAGCTTAGAGAAACAACGGACGCGGCCTACCTGAAGGAACAGGCTGCAAAGGGAAAGTATGGAAACTGCATCGTTGAAGGCCCGATATCCTTTGATTTGGCTTATATGCCCGGTGCTGCTGAAGTCAAAGGATATGAAAGTCCTGTTGCGGGTGATGCGGATGTGCTCCTAGTGCCTGACCTTGTTTCCGGAAATTTGTTAGCCAAGGCGCTTGTTTACGGTGGTGGCGGGGAAATGGCAGGCCTGATTGTGGGTGCACGGGTACCGATATTATTGATCTCCCGCAGTGCCTCGACCAAAGAAAAGATGAACACGATAGCTTTAGCAGTTGTTCTGGCTCAGACTTCGGATGAGAAGGAATTAAGATGAGGATATTTGTTATTAACCCGGGTTCTACATCGACCAAAGTCGCTTTATATGATGAAAATAGCTGCCTGTGTGAAAAGAAGATTCTCCATGACAGCAAGTTATTATCACAGTTTAAGAGAATAAACGATCAGCTGGAGATGAGAACCGAAGCAGTCCGTACATTTTTTGAAGAAAATGATTTGCAGGCAGATGAACTGGACATTATTGTCTCTCGTGGCGGTATTTTACCGCCGGTACGTCACGGAGCATACCATATAGATCAATTTCTGGTAGATACGCTCTTGTTTAGTCCGGTTCAGGAGCATGCATCCAATATGGGAGCGGGCATTGCTCTACATATATCTAAGGACGGAGGGGGGGTACCTGCCTACATTTATGATTCAATTTCTGTAGACGAACTCTTACCCGAAGCTCGCCTGTCAGGTGTAAAGGGCCATAACCGCAGAAGTTTTACACATGTGTTGAACACGAGAGCAGTTGCCCGGAGGATTGCAGCTCAGGAAGGTTTCGATCTTATGGAAGAAAACGTCATTCTCGCACATTTGGGTGGCGGTTTTTCAATGAATATTCAAGCCAAAGGTACATTTATAGATGTTATAGCAGCGGATGAAGGGGCTTTCTCTCCTGAAAGAGCCGGTGGCCTGCCGATATACAATGCTTCTGAAATAGCACGGGAAGAAGGCTCGGACGGTTTATACAGCTATGAGGTCGGACGGGGAGGCCTGATATCCTATCTTGAGACAAATGATGCGACCGAGGTAGAAAGACGCATGCGCGAAGGAGACGAAGAAGCCGGTTTGGTATATAGGGCCATGGCTTATCAGATAGCAAAATCTATCGGATCATTGGCGCCTGTTGTCAGTGGGAATGTGCGCGCAATAATTCTAACCGGGGGTCTGGCAAATTCAAGATATATCACTGAAGAAGTAAGAAAGCGGGTTGAGTTCATCGCACCGCTTTACGTGTTTGCCGGAGAACTTGAGATGGAGGCATTGTATGAAGGTGGCAGACGTCTGCTCAGAGGAGAAGAAGGAGCTTACAAGTTTTCGTCTGAGTGATCAGCACCCTTGTTTCCGTCTGCTTCAGCCATCATTTTTTCCCAGTAATCTTCCAGGAAAGATTCTGAATCTCCATCATATTGCTTATATTGGCGCAACTTCTGTTTGTGTTCCAGGTCTAATTCTATGGGACTGTGTTCCAGCAGATGGGGATCATCGATATAGGTCTCAAAAAGTCGCAGACTTTTAATCAGATAAAAACCGTCGCAAATACGCTCATCAATGCTGATGCTGATATCTATAGTTTTCTTCCACTCCAGTTCTCCGCTGGCAACATTCTGGTATGGCTTCTTATAAATCTTGCCGATAGTACAGAAGATAGATGTAGTTCCAAATTCGTAAAGATGATGAAATGGTGCTTCGGCTCCGAGACTTCCCATATGAGAGATGAAAACCGAGGAATAAAGCGGAATATTATCCATCAATACCTTGGGCATTAAACCATGGAAATCCAATATCCGTATAATCCATAGGACGAAACGAATCAGGAACCTGGGCATTTTGGTTGCAAATTCTATTAGGCGGTCATCGCCTTTTTCCTGGCCGTCTTTGATGTAGCCGATATGTTCACTCATCATCCTGGTCACATCTTCAAGTGTATCGTGGCCATCGCTGGTGATTTTTGCAACAGATTCAACACCCTCATCTGTCATCAATGTTTTAACAACATATAAAACATCCATAGTATTGCGCTGATAGAGCTTACGTCCTGCGACAAAGCGATTTAGGTGCGGCCTGCGGTAGACCGTATGAAGAAGTGCAGAAACTATTACATTGAACAGGGTTATTCGTTTGCCTTCACGACGTTTCTCGCGAATATATTCCTGAATATTTTCCACACAAAATGATTTTCCGTAATAGACCGCGGATTCATTACGGCCACGCATCACATACGGCATGATGTGGATCATGGGATCGCCGCCTTTAACCAGCTTCCCATCTTTACGTTTGTTAAAAAACATAGGTCTCCTCTTTTGCAATTTGCTCGTATACGGCAAGTTGGCAAAGCTTATTATACACGTTTGGCGATACTAGTCTTGTATCTCTCCTGAATCTACAGCATTCTTATGCTTCAAGGCATGCTTTCGTGTCCGATATCTGAGACCGAAATGCAGGATTGCCCAGTAAACAAAGATGGATCCCAAGGTTACATAAAGCAGCAATTCAGATTGAGCAGCCAAGCCAACAAACAGCAATATAGGTGCGGCAAAGATAATGGCGGTGCTGCTTCCCGTAACCAGATTCATTGACATAGGGGTATGAAAAAGCGGATCAACTTCGCGTAGTAGCATGATACCGGTACTGGCAGTGCCCGTCATCATGCCATACATGCCCATCATACCTGCTACCGGATAATCCGGATAAACAATTTTTGACATTTTGATATTGTAGAACAAAGTTGCTACTCCGCCCAATGTTGACATAATTAGAAATACCGGCCAATTTCCCTTAAGATCTTCAATAGAAATGGTGGAAATAGCACCGACGACCATTACATCAAAGGCAAAGCCTGAGATGCGATTCAACAAATATGTATTAGGATACTGGTGAGACATCAGACCTTTTTCCCGGAATTTCTTCAGAGAGCCACGCATTAACAAAGCAATGACTGAACCGATGAGGAAGTTAAATCCCCAAAGCAGAGGACTGAGAGTATCTACTAAACCTGACAAGGAGGGGAAGTTTCCAAGAACCCATAACAGGCCGTAAATCAGGCCATAGGTTATGAGGTAAACCAGCGCTATCAGAGCAACTTGCAAGGTCAGGCGATCAACAGGTTCAGAGAGAGGAACCTCGTTGTCGTCTTCAAAAACAACCTCTACCTGCTCCTTGCTGTGTCTTATTGCTGTGGCCGGCAGCTTATTTTTTTTCTTGAGATAATAAAGATAGGCTATGCCGCCAATACTGGCCCAGACGAATCCAATGCTGGCTATGGCCAGACCGAAGCTTTGTCCGCCGGCAAAACCGTAAGATTCATACATTGCACCGATATTGTTGCCCTGGCCCGGACCCTGACCATAGCCCATAGGCAGGAGTATTCCTGATGCTTTGAAAAAACCGGGTGCAAAAGTAAAAGAAGCAATAATTGTGATAATTAAACCAAGTGCCCCCTGCATGAGGTAGTTGGAGACAATCAGCATACCTGAGTTGACACTGTTATATAATCCGTCTCCCTTTTGTTTCTTCAGATCCTGCAATTGCGGAACTCTGAGACTAAGGGCGATAAAGCCGATAGCAAGACCGTGATAGGTGAACATCTGTAGTAAATCGATATTAAGTGAAATCAGTCCGGTTTCATTTACTATTAGTCCTATGAATCCTGCAATAACAGATGTGGGAGCCAAGGCATTTCGGAAAAATCTGGTTTTCCTGCGCAACAAGTTGCCAAGAAGTAACAGAATTGCTAAAACGCCACTGGTTAGAATAAAACCCCATAGCTCTTTATTCGCCGATGAAAAATCCATACTATCCTCCTGAACGTCAACCTCAAAAAAATAAAACTAAAATCCGTATCAACTATTTATAAACAGCTTATTCAATTATACTCATCTATTCGATGAAAGCTGCGACTTAATTTGTTTGATTGTTTCTATAAATTTATAAGCGGAGCGGGGCTTCTCGTTATAACTCTCATAAACTAACTGGTCACGTGCATCTGCAAACTGTAATCTTTGAGGGCCGATACAATCAACATCATAGATTTGTGTCAATGGAAAGCGAAAACGGGCTCCACTCAGGGAATCAAGATATTCCAGTCGATCGGGATAAAGAGCCACGGAGCCTTTAAGTACTTGCTGGTTCTTGCTGGCCTTAGAGGTTAGTATCAGTGTCTCGTCATCATCGGAAAAAATAGATTGACGCAAATCCATTGCTGCCAGCTTTTTAGCAGTGAAGTCGTCCTTTAATTCATTCAGTTGCCACTGATAAAAACTATCCACATGAGGGAATCTTTCAGCGTGAGACTGATCACTGACCGTATCTCCGGCGGCTTCGAAGTAACCTTTGGAATTGTAACGTAGACGAAAACCACAATCACAAAAGACGATGTCTTTTCTGGATTTCAAAGTTTTCAGTCTTAAACAGGAAGGGCACTTCCAAAAGATGCGTTCCAAATATTGAGCATAGTTTCGACCCAGATAGCTGATGGTATTCTTTTCTTTGCCGGCGTATGGGTTAGCATCCAAATACTCATGCATTATCTCATCCAACTCTTCAACTGTATACCTTTCGATATCATCCGCTGTGAGCTTGTAAATAACCCTTCCGCTCATTTTGCCGCGGCGATGAGATCTGGCCCAACGCGGCGAAGTCAGATAACCACCCTCGAGGCGGTAGAGCAATACCGGTACTTTCAGAATTTTGAGTAATTTTCCGGTAGCTCGGGGAATGGGTTGTTCCGGCCCGCTGACAGAACGACTGCCACTGGGAAACAGGGCAACTGTATTTCCTGTTGCCAGTTCTAAACTGATGTCCCGCAGGGCCTGCAGATCCTGTTGAGACTTGATGATGGGAATAGGCGCAACAAGAAAATCGATTATCTTGCTGACGATGCCCAAACGAAATAAATGATCGGATGCGACGAAAAAAATCGGTCTGTTGAAGCTCATTGCCAGCATCAATGGATCCAGAGAACCTGTATGATTCGACAGGATTAAATAGTTCTCGTTTTTCGGCGCATCATAGCGATAAGCTTTGTAATTGAACAGGATCCAGATTATCGGGAAGATAAACACTTTGAGAAAAGAAAAAGAAAAACGATAGCGGAATTTGCTGCGATAAGTTGCAGAGGCAGTTCTGCTATTTGTATTTGTCTTCTTCGAAATCCTAGGCATAATCTACTTTCGTTTTGCATCTCATTTATATGGGTGTGGCTGAGAGCAAATTACATTAAATATAACATAGCAATAGTGTAAATTTATTAATAAAAAGTAGATTTTTTGTGAGAATACGGGCTATTGATTCTGTATCATGTACTACAAATGAACAATATTTGATATGATAGGCTTTAGAAAATAAAATTAGAAGATGTATAGTATAGATACAATTGCATGCATCTTTGCCGGGAGTTTATTTTGACTAAATTTAAAAACATAAAACTAAAAGGAATTTTGCGGAAATTTTCCTCGATTGCTATGCTTTTATTGCTGGCGTCTATGCTCTTGGCCTGCGTTCCTAATATGCAGAACTTTACACCCTCCGATCCCAGTACCGGTGAAGCGGAAAGCTCAAATACCAGCTCGACTTCTACAACAAGTGAAGCCGATTCGGCAGTAACTGCTATTGATACTACGCCTCATGGTGAGCCGTTTTCTTCGCAGCATGTCATTAATGAGGCTACTCTTCCATCCAAAAGCAGACGCGGCACTGGTAGCACAGTGGCATCTCTTACAGATACGAGCAAAACTTCGACAACAACAACGATAGCTCCGAATGTCGCTGCCAAGCCTGTTGGTAAAGTTGGAAAAGCTCACTCCATACGTGTATTTGAAGATATGCAAGTTACCGTTATATATGGATTAGATGAAGCCAATCAGGAAATACCGATAGAGGCTTTTTATTGTTCCACCGGATATAATAACGCAACTCCAAAAGCTCCTGAGGGCAGGCCCATAAGAATCACCGCCTACAGGCCGGCTTACATGAAGTTTTCTTTATTGGGTGACTGCTATGTTCGTTATCCAACGCAAATATTTGGAGATTACTTTTTTCACTCTGTTCCGTACGAGTACAGCAGTACCACAGGGCCCAAGTACAACGAATGCTGGATCGGCGGCATGTACGCTTTAGGAAGATATAAAACAACAGGTGGGTGTATCCGTCTGAGCGTTCGTGATGCAGTCAAGGTTCAGGGCTACGCTTATCCCGGCATGCCTCTTTATGTTTTAACGAATAGTTCGGGTTATTCCTGGCCGACACCACAATCTGTTCCCGGAGTCCAAACCAGCAGTCCATACAGCTTATCCAGCAGACTTGGCTGGGATCCGACTGACTGGCATCAGGATAACCCTTATTTGGGACTACTCAGAGCACCGACTATAAGTGGTGACAAGACCCTGACGCTAGCTGAGGGTTACAAGAAGACATCTACCGGC
>JAAYEX010000049.1 GCA_012728535.1 Clostridiaceae bacterium
GCGTTTTGATCGCTAAATCATACTGATGACTCTCAATCCCTACAATTATGTTGTATTCACTGGCTCCCTGAGTAATCATGCGGATATTGACACCCTTGCTGCCTAACGCACTGAAAACTTTTCCGGCGATTCCGGGCTGATAAGCCATGCTCTCACCGACTACTGTAATTAAGGCCATATTCTGCTCATAGCTGCTATGATCCGGATGGCAGTAAAGCTCTATCTGCTCGATAATCTGCTTCAGCTCTTTCTTATTATCGATATGGAAAATAATTGACATAGTATCCAGCGACGTCGGCATATGATGAATCGTAATCTTGTGCGCTTCGAGAATAGTGCAGACTTTCCTGATAAAACCGTAATCCTCATTCCTGCCGTATTTCTTAAGATGAATGACGGTAAAGTTTTGCTGGCCTGCAATACCGGTTACCAGTTGGCCATTATCAGGTTTTTTAGAATGAATCATGGTTCCGGCATTTTCCGGATCATTGGTATTTTTTATCAAAAGGGGAATTTCCGCATCCCGTGCAGCTGCAATTGCATCCGCCTGGATAATCTGAGAATCCGAATAACTTAGCTCCCTCAACTCAACATAACTGAGCGAATTTATCCTTTGGGGATTGTCGACGATCTTCGGATCCGCTACTAAAAAGCCGGCAACATCAGTCCAGTTCTCATAAAGATCCGCGTTCAGGCCTGCTGCTAAAATTGACCCTGTAATGTCCGAACCCCCACGGGGGAAGGTAACAATTTCTCCATCGGGAGTCGCCCCATAAAAACCGGGCACGACAATTCCCTTTGCATCTTCCAGTCTGTCAGCGGCAAATTGCCTGAGCACCTTGTAGGTCGCAGCCTGATCGTATTTCCTCTCAGCATCAAAAACAACAAGGTCTTTAGCATCTACAAATTCATAGCCGAGAAACTCTGCCATTAACTGAGCATTAAGGTACTCGCCACGGCTGATCACATAGTCTTCACTGCTTCCGGACATCAGTTTTTTTCTGATTATTTCGAGTTCTTCCTCCAAAGGAAAAGTCAATCCCAAATCATTGCGGATGGCCCGGTAACGATCGGCAATTTTATCAAAGATCTCACTTGTGTCCAGCTGCTCTCTGGAAAGCTGATAGCAAAGGTACAATGTGTCGGTTATTTTAAAATTGTCTCCCTGATGCTTTCCCGGCGCCGAGACAACCACGACCTTACGTTGTGAGTCGGACTCGACAATATCCTTTACCTTTTTGAACTGAAGACTGTTTGCGCAGGAACTGCCGCCAAATTTCGTTACTATCATCTTTCTCTCCTTTTTTTAAAAAACAAGCTGCACCAGCAGCATATATGCAATGGTTCCGCCCGCGATGGGAAGCAGCATCTGCCGCTTCCAGAAGTAAAGGGCGCAAGTAATTATAATCGCCAGGGCTTCGGCCAGGCCATAACTCCCTCCGGAAAAATCAGTATTCCTGAGAGTATAGACGATCAGCATGGCGAAGCTCGCCGCCGGCAAGGCCTTGCCAAGATATGTGATATATTCGGGTGTCGGTTTTTTGCCCGAGAAGACGAGGAAAGGCAAAAAGCGCGGCAACATAGTGGCGACAGCACAAAGCGCTATGACAATGATCTGTTCAGTCAGCTTCATGGCAGGTCAGCCGTCCTTTCGTCAGCAGTTAGCGTAAGTCCGCCCGCCTTTTCTATCGGTTTGCGTAAAAGTATGAGTAAAAGCAGGATGATCCCCATAGCCGGAAGTAAGAACGAATCCGAGCCGAAGAGGACAAGACATGCGACCGAAACAAGTAAGCCGATCAGGGCCGTGTAATGCTTTTTCTCCTTGTTCCATTGTTCGAGGAAAATCACAACAAAGAGAGCCGTCATTACGAACTCCAGCCCCTCAGTGTTGAACTTGACAAGCGATCCCAGGAGACCGCCAAGAGTTGATCCGCTGAACCAATAGATATGGTTGAGCAGGCTGACGAAGAAATAAAACCAGCCCCGGTCAATCCCGGGCGGCACCTCCAGCGTATAGTTTAATGAGAAGGTCTCATCACATAGAGAAAAGTAAAGATAAAAGCGCTTCCAGCCCAAGCCCTTATACTTTTCCAGCATGGCTATGCCATAGAAAACATGTCTGGCCTGAATCATCAGTGCTAAAAGAAAAGTTGCTAAAGGAGCAAAGGGACTGACCAGCATTGTAACCATGACAAACTCCAGAGAGCCGCCAAAAACTACAAGGCTCATGACCATCGGGTACCAGAAGCTGAAACCCGACACATTCATGTAGACCCCGTAAGCCAGCCCCAGAAACCAGAAACCGGCAAATATCGGAATTGTATAAGGGAATGCGGCCAGTAAAGCCTGACGACGAACTCCCTTACCCTCCTTCGTCATTTTCTCCTCCCTTGCATCAAATCGTGCCTGGCACCATTTGATGCAGAACTCTTATCTATATGGTAAGTGACTAAAGATTCTGATTAAGCAAGGAGAGGAATAGCCCGACATCAGTCACTATCCCCTTGGCTTGAGCAGACCCCCGGTCGACAAGTTTATTTACCACAGCAGGATTAATATCGACACAGACCGTCTCCACATAACTGGGCAGCATATTTCCTGTACCTATTGAATGGAGCATGGAAGAAAGCATAATCACCATATCAGCGTCTCTGATCATTTCCGTATATGCTTCCTGAGCAACAACCAAATCCATGATTGTATCCGGCAGTGGTCCGTCATCACGGATTGAACCCGCCAGAAC
>JAAYEX010000050.1 GCA_012728535.1 Clostridiaceae bacterium
GTACGATTTGATGCACAGATGCACGAGTTTGGTGCCAGGCACGAGTTTGGTGCCAGGCACGATTTGATGCACGAGTTTGGTGCCAGGCACGATTTGATGCACAGATGCACGAGTTTCACAAGTTTGGTGCCAGGTACGATTTGATGCACAGATGCACGAGTTTGGTGCCAGGCACGAGTTTGGTGCCAGGCACGATTTGATGCAGGCACGATTTGATGCACCGGCCTGTTAAAAGAGCGGTTAATCAGGTAAATTTGCCAATTCGACATGTTTTAGCAGCTGTTGTCAGAATCTTTAGACCTGCTGTGACTCCAATAAGTAATATACTTGAAACACTACAGGATATAAGCATTATTGAGGAGATTTTAATTAATGCTAAAATAAAGAAGGTTCGCAGTAAATGCGTATGTTTTTGTCCTTAATTATCTGTTCGCAGTCAAGAGGACATGCTGTATAAATAATGAAACAACGGGAAGAAACGGATTAAGACAGGAATAATGGATTTCGACAATCTTCAACAAGCTACCATAGATGCACTGGTTCGGCTGGCCGAATCCAGGGAAAAATCTACCGGCGACCATGTTGAACGGACGGCTTCTTTATGCGAGTTGCTGACTGAACTGATCCGCGAAAATGGCTTGCACAAAGATGAAGTTGATCAAGATTATGTCTCTAAGATGTGCCTGGTCAGCCCCCTGCATGACATCGGCAAAGTCGGCATTCCGGATGAAATCCTGCTGAAACCCGGCAAACTCACTGACGATGAATTTGAAATCATGAAAACTCACGTCGATATAGGCCTGAAAGCTTTGACAGGCTTGCACGATGTTCTTCCGGAAGACGATGTCTTGAACATGGGCATGGAAGTTATTAAATATCATCATGAGAGGTGGGATGGCACCGGCTACCCTCACGGTCTCAAGGAAACGGAGATCCCTCTTCCCGGCAGAATCATGGCCCTTGTTGACGTCTACGAAGCTTTACGCTCCGAACGTGTCTACAAGAAAGCCTACAGTCACGAATGCAGCTGCAAAATTATATTTAATGACAAGGGAAGCCATTTCGATCCTCAGCTGGTAGATCTTTTCATCGACAGGCATGAAGATTTCGCAGCAGTATATGATATGAAAAAAATCTGCTAGTACACCATTTGGTGTTGTGCATCATTTGCTGCCAGGTACGATTTCATGCGCTCACCTACATTCTGCTGAAAGGCAGTTTTTTGCGTTCATATTCCGACAAACTATCATAATAAATGATCTTTATGTAGTATAATAATTCTTACTTCCATTGTTCTTATCATTTTCTAAGGAGTGAGTAGCTTGCTGATAGACAATAATATCGATATTGATCTGCTTATTTTTGAAAAAATGAATAAGGGCGCTGTAATTCTTAAGTCTGAGGGTCTTGATGATGATGGTGAGACTCTTTTTAAGATAGCCTATGCAAATCCCCATTATTTTGAAATGTTAGCTGAGGAATGCTATCAGCTGATTAACAAAAAATTTCCCCTCTCACACATTTTAAATGAAAAACAGCTTGAAAAAGTCTCCGTGCTGCAAAAAAAAGGAGACTCAACTCAGTTTGAGTACCTTCACCCTAAGCTGAATCGTTGGCACCTGCTCTCCATTTATTGCCAGCAGGAATCTCATCTTGTGGTCATGTTTGACGACATCACTGAAAAAAAGATGCTGGAGCAGGAACTTGCCGAGAGTGAGAAAATCCTCCGCATGACTCTGGAAATAGCAGGAGAAGGTATCTGGGAATGGCACTATGATGAGCAGCTTGTTTACCACAACAAGCGTTGGGCCAAAACCCTGGGTCTGCCTGAAGAAGCCGGGTATCATGATATGGACTTTTATATGAGTCACGTACACCCGGATGACCTTGAGAGATTAAAAGCTACTTTAGATGAAGCGACCAGGACTGAGCAGCCATATTTCAGTGAACACCGCATGGTACTCGACGATGGCAGCACTATCTGGATTGTGGATCGCGGCATCCCCGTCAAAGATAAAAACGGCAGGCTTTATCGCATGATCGGCAGCCAGATCGATACCAGCAAATATAAGCAGGCCCATCAGGATCTTTTTTTAGAAAAAGAAATGATTCGCTCCACTATCCTTTCCGTAGGTGACGGAATCATCACTACTGATATAGATGGAAAAATCAATATTATGAACCCGGCAGCTGAAGCTTTGACCGGATGGAAATCAGAAGAATTATTCGGCCTGCATATAGATTACATTTTCAAACTTGTTGATGACAACAATGGCGAAGGAAAGACGGTCTTCAGCAGTCTCGATCGGGATGATTCGGAAAGTTTCGAATACAGCAAGGAAAGGAGAGCGAAACTGCAGAACCGCCGGGGAAATCTTCTGGATATCTACTACAACACATCGCAGATTCATTTGCCTGCCGGGCAGACTCATGGCTACATTATTGTTTTCACCGACATCAGCGAATTTGTTGAGGCGCAAAAACAAATTGAGTATCTCAGTCTGCACGATGATTTGACCGGCCTCTACAACCGCCATTATCTCCGGGATGCCTTGCACCGCCTCGACAGTAAACGTCTCCTCCCCATCACCATCATGGTCCTGGACATCAACGGCCTGAAAGCGATCAACGACAGCTATGGCCATGACGAAGGAGACAAATTGATAAAACTGACAGCCGACTTTTTGCGATCCAACTACCGCCAGGAAGATATCGTCGCCCGCATCGGCGGCGATGAGTTCTGTATCCTGCTGCCAAACACCTCCGCTCCTGTTGCAGAAGGCATCAAAGAAAGGCTCCTAAAGGGCGCGGCCGAACAGGAGGGTACCAAGCATCCCATCTCTCTATCTATCGGTTACGCTATCAAGACCGATGAAAATGAGGATATCGATCATACCCTCATCCAGGCTGACCGCAATATGTATGAACATAA
>JAAYEX010000051.1 GCA_012728535.1 Clostridiaceae bacterium
ACCAATGCTTGTTTAAGCAACAGAATCTTTATAATATGTAAGCGACAAGTTTATTGGACCGTGTTCAGGTGAGGGCGGTCAAGAGGATATGAGGTGATGACGATGTCACAAGTAGAACTGAGAAAGCCGGCTCCGGACTTCGAACTCAAGGATTACAGGGGAGAAGCAGTCAGGCTTTCGGATTTTGCAGGCAGGAAAACAGTCTTGATTGTGCTTAACAGAGGGCTTAGCTGACCTTTTTGCAGACAGCATATGATGCAGTTGCATCAAGGTTACGAGGAATTTGAAGACAGGAATACCGCAATACTGGTGATAGGCCCTGACAATGCGGAAAGGGTGAAAAAGTACTGGGAAGAAAATGATCTTAAGTTTTACGGTATTCCCGATGAGGAACACAAAGTACTGAAGCTCTACGGTCAAAAAGTCGATATCTTCAGGCTTGGTCGTCTGCCGGCCCAAATACTGGTCGACAAAGAAGGGAATGTCCGCTACATTCATTACGGAAAATCCATGTCGGATATCCCTGAGAATAATGAAATCTTTGAGCTTATCGACAAGCTCTAAAAGAACTTAAGAAGCAGGCTCTGATTTTATCTGCCGGAGCCTGCTTCTTTAATTTATAAATCAATTTCCAGCAGGATGGGTGTGTGATCCTGCCTGTCTCCCGAATCCAGCATTTCAGATCGGACCACTTTATCAGCCAGCCTGTCGCTGACCAGCCAGTAATCAATCCTCCAACCGGAGTTATTGATCTTGCTGGTTCTGACCCTTTGTGCCCACCAGGTATACATACCTGTTACTTCTCCATGGACGTGTCTGAAGGTGTCAGTAAACCCAAGGTTTAAAAGATTGGAAAAGCCCTGGCGTTCCTCATCTGTGAAGCCTGCCGACCTGCGGTTGTTTTCCGGATGGGCCAGATCGATTTCTGTGTGGGCCACGTTGAAATCTCCTGTCGCTATAACAGGTTTTTCCTTGTCCAGGCTCTGAAGATACTCGGCATACTTAATATCCCAAATCTGTCTGTCGTCTAATCTTGCCAGAGCATCCCCGGCATTAGGGGTGTAGACCTGACTTATATAGAAGTCGCCAAAATCTAAAGTGATGATTCTTCCTTCCGCATCCATGGTGTCCGGTGCCTGAATCTCAGGATAAGATGCTTGTGGTGAGTACTTCTTTTTATATAAAAACATAGTACCGGCATAACTCTTCCGTGTAGGTTCCTCACAATTCCTCCACACAAAAGAATAGTCTTCAAAATATTCGGATAAAATGCTCAAATGCTTTTTACTCGGCCCGCTGGCCGGAAGCTTTGTTTCCTGCAGGGCAATCACGTCTGCGTTTTGTTCAACGATGGTGTTCAGGACTTGCCGGGAAAGCATGGCTCTGCTTGAATCACTGGTTAAGGCTGCATTTAACGAGTCAATGTTCCATGAAATTAATTTCAATTTATTCCTCCTCCGGATTGCGAAAAAACATCTGCTTTCTTTTTCTATTTTTAATATGCTTATTATCTGTTCAGAAGCATTATACTTAACTGCTGCCGTTATTGTTAGGAGTATTAATTTGTTTCAGCTAAGTCAGGAGACTTGCACTATCTGTCTGATTGATTATAGCTGTATCACTTTTCTTACTGCTGCTGAGAAGCCGTCATGTTCAATAGAATCAGTGATGAAATCAGCAGCTTCTTTTATCAAAGGAGAACCGTTGGCCATAGCTACACCAATACCGGCCGCTTCAATCATGGCGACATCATTGTCATTGTCGCCTATAGCCATGATTTCTTCAGTTTCCAGTCCTAAAAGGTCCTTCAGATAAAGCAGAGCAGTACCTTTGCTGACATCTTTATTGATCACATCAACATTGCTGATATGGGTTGCAGATACTTTAAATTGATTGAGCCTGCTGAGTTCCCTGTGGATGTAATCTCTGAAATCTAAATCGTGAAAAGCAGCTTCAACTTTCAAGGCATCGACTTTATTCTCTTTGACAAATTCATATAGGTCATCTTTCAGCTGAGCCTGCTTTTTTAGGGATTCAAAAAAGTAACCGCCTTCCAGGATCTCATTCAAGAATAAACGTTCATCAGTATAAACAGCCTGCCTGTTTTCAATAAACAAAGAGGAGGCTTTCTCATTTACTTTTTCAATGATGGTCAAAACATCCATGTAACTTATGTTTTTTTCATAGATGACTTCATTGACTTTAACATTGTGAATTAAAGCACCATTGGAGCTGGATACGAAAGTGAATCTTTCTTTATTGGTGAAGTATTCCGGTATTGAATCATAATAGCGGCCGGTTATCCAGGCTACTTCAATGCCCCGATCCAGCAATCTATCAACAGTTTCCTGATCTTTAGGTGAAACCAGGTCACCATATTTCAAAATAGTTTCATCCAAATCACTGATTACCAATTTGATCTTATTCATTAACTCACCTCTCTGGATGGTCATTATACACAAGAAAACAGGAAGCCCCGATTTTCCGCTTCTAATCTTTTTGCAGAAAAAAGCCATTGTAAGTAAACCTTGCTACATGGACAGACAAGACTGCGATGAAATCAGTTAGAACGGGGAGACCCGGATATCTTATGAACCTTCCACTTTCTCCTCGATATTGTCCACCAGAAATCCTCTTTCTTTGAAGTGATTCCAGATAACAATAATAATTCCGCCTAAGGGAATTGACAGAACAACACCCCAAATGCCCAGGATTGAACCGAAAAACAGCATGAAAACCAAGATCAAAGCGGAATGGAGGTTCATTTGTTTGCCTGCCAATTTCGGCATGACATAATTTCCCTGGAACAGCTGGATTGCAGAATTGACGAGCAGTAAAATAATGTTTGCAGGAATTGCATTGATATGCATTGATTGCTTGTAGAAAATGTAGACACCGCCGGAGGCGAAAATATAGATAATCGGAACAAGCAGGCCGATTGTCGGTCCAATATACGGGATGATATCCAGGATGGCAATCAGGGCTGCAAAGAAGATAACATAGCCAAAGGGCATTCCTAATACAAAATATAATATTGTGAACACAACAAAGAGGTAGAGGATCGAAATGATTTTACTCTTGAAGTAGCCCGCAACCACGACATTGGATTTATTTACAATGGGAATAACATGCTCTCTCCAGCGGGTTGGCAGGTTGTCCGACACTTTGTTAAAGAAAATCTCTTTTTGGCTCAAAATATGCCATAAAAATATCGGCACTAAAATGAAAGTTGTAATTCCTTGTCCGATCGCTCTGACAACGGAACCACTGCTCATTAATAATCCCTGGTAATCGTAATTGCTTAAGAAATCTTCAACATAGTTATATACATTTTCAATGTTTTTACT
>JAAYEX010000052.1 GCA_012728535.1 Clostridiaceae bacterium
GGCAGATACAGGTCAGAGAGATCTCCCGGATAGGGGCGGTCATCTAAAGTGGCAACGGCTGAAGATAGAGTGACTTCAGCTTTCTCCATAATCATTGTGCCCCGCCAGGTTCCGGCCAAATCCGCCGGACTGATTTCGCCCCCGCTTTCTCCTGTAGCTTTCAAGGTTAAAGTCGCACAGGCACCGTTATCCAGTCTGCTTACACGGACAAAAACCTCCTCGTCCTGAAGAGAGATCTGCCAGCCTGCTTCCTCACCGGCACGGACCTTTTGCACCGGAGACCCGGTCATACTGTGACTGCCGGTTACTTCAATTTTCAGCTCGCACTCAGCCTTCATGGCTGCCGGAATCATGGCAATCAGAGCATAGTTGCCGCCTTCACCGCTGGCCTGTAGCTTCACCCGGCTGGCTCCGGACAGCAGTTCCCGGGTCAGCGGCTCTTTATTTTCAGCAATTCGGAGATCATTGATTACCCTCAGTACAGCCTCGTCAACTCGAAGTACTCCGGCCCCCATGTTTTCAGGGACATCTGTGACGGTGTCACCGCGCTTCACTTCTCTGGCAGCTGTCTCCTGAAGAATTTGCTTGATGTCTGCAGCCGACAGCTCAGGATTGATCGAGCGGATCAGAGCAGCAGCACTAGTTACCTGAGGTGCGGCGAAACTGGTCCCGTTGGCCAGAACAGTCCTGCCATCAGGAGTTAAGCCGACGGGCACATTGCTGCCACAGGCAGAAAGCGTAATTTCACCCCCGGGACCTTCAAAATTGCTGCCCACATTTAGCCTGTCCAACATATCATCAAAACTGCTGTCGGGAGCCAGACTGCCGTCAGCCAGAAACTCCTGATACAGGTTTTCGAGCATGGTCTGATCGCGCCAGGCATCAGCCTTTGCACGGCCTCCGTCCTGGTTGAGCGCTCCGACAGTGATCAGATTGGGCAGGTTTTTGCCCCAAAAATCATTCTTGCCATCGACTGCCTGGTTGGAGTTACCCGCCGCAGCAACAAAGAGCACTTTAGGATAACGCTCTTGCATAATCTCCAGAATATTTTGCATCATATCTGAGGAGTTTTCATTCTCAGGACCCAGACTGCTGGGACCGAATGATAGATTAATCAAGGTCGCGCCCTTTTTCACCTGTTCCAACATGCCTTTGAGAATGCCATAGCTGAATCCCTGCCATACTGTCGGGTCAGCTGGCTCAGGCAGTGGCTCGTCACCATTTTCCCCTCCTGTTGCCGGTGGTAAGACCGGCACAGCAGTAGCGCCACTGCCTTTTGTACTGACCTGCAACTCAAGATTACTGCCCAGGATGGCAGCGATCCCGGAAGTACCGCTATTGGCTTCCGCGCCGATCAGATGGGCGACAGAGGTACCATGACCTAAACCGCCCTGGATAAGGCTGCCATCCTCTCTTTTGTACTCACTGTCCGTCAGGTCACGGTCCTTATCCAGGGCTATGGTGCGAACTTTGCCCTCGGGATATTTGCCGTCCTCATCCGGCAGATGCAGCTCTTTCGAAAACTCATGTCCGGATTTAGTATAGACTGCTTCATCGATAACTCCGACTTTTACGCGATTAAGGTCTACCTCCGAAGCGCGGATAAAATCCCAGGCTTCCTGCAGGCCGATCATCTCATAGCTGCGGCCGTTATCGCCCTCCTTATACATGGGATCGTTGAGCGGGGAGCAGGGTTCGCCTTCAATGACAGTCGGATCTCGTGAAAAGACAGGGATATTTACTGCAGCAATTTTCACTCCCGCCACGGCCTCAGCAGCTGCCAGGAGCGCGCGCAGGTCTTCCTCCGTCACGCCATCGTTTTCAATTTGATAAAAATTGAGGATCTCGATCTCACCGACTATTTCGCAGCCCAAATCAGCGGCGATCCGCTTGGCGTCCTTGGGTCCCAGATCACTGTCCAGAACCAAAGCCAACTGATTGGCCGGCAAAGTTCCCCAGTCCTCGCTATAGATCAAGGCCATCGGGTCCGGTTCACGGATCTCATATTTTCCTAACTCAACCGGGGCGGGAGGGTCGGTTTCTCTAATCAGGGGAGATGTGACGGTGGCATAAGGACCAGCTTGTCTGGTCAGATTCAAGAGCAGGATTCCCGGTCTGACAACCAGGAGGGCTAGTGCTATTACTGCGATTACAGCTGCTATGACAGCGAGTACAGTCTTAAGCCTGGAGACGTTCATAAACGGACCTCCTCTAAGTCTGATAAGATCTGACAGATCTTGTGACAGCCTTCTCTTCTATAAGAAAAGAATAGCACAAAATGCTGAAGGAAAAAGAAGTTTCAGCCGGGAATTCCGTCTCAGTCTTCCTTCCCTCACTTGCGTTTGGGATTAGCCGGAAACCAGCCCTTGGCAACACGGTCCCTTTGCTCGAACAACTCCCGGATCGACCAGATAAAGGAGCAGCCTAAAACTCCCAGAGCCGATGAGAGAATGGAGTTGGCAACGAAGAAAGACACCAGGATAGCTGCAATACCTGCCAGCAGAAAAATGGGCCAGATCCGGCAGGAGAAATAGTACTCACTCTTAATCACAATGGGATGAAAGATACCGATCACCAAAAAGGAAATCACTCCGATAATAATGCCTTGAAAATTCATATAAACTCCTTACAAATAGCTTACATATCATTATATCGGATCTGGCAGCCTGCCGGTGACCTGCAAATTCTCTTGGTCCGGCTCTTGCACAACCACTATATATAGTGTATTCTAATTTTCAATACACTAAACATAGTGTTTTTCGGGTGTCAGCCAAACAGAGATAAACTGTCGCTGACTGAAAAAGGAAACAGGTGCAAATCCTGTGCGGTCCCGCCGCCGTAATACTTTTCGAAGCTTAGATAACCACTGAGGCAACTTGGGAAGGCTAAGCAGGGAGTAGAGCCGGAAGACTTACCTGAAAGATACCCGTGTCACGGAGAATGACAAAGAGCGGGCCGGCCTGTATTAGCCAAACTCTCTTTTTGTCATAAAAAGGGAGTTTTTTTATGAAAGCTAATATCAGCAATATCACAAGTCCCCGCCAAATTGTCAAAAGAGACGGGACACCGGTACCTTTCGACTATTACAAGATCAGGCAGGCCATAGCCAAGGCCAATGCGACTGTTCCCAGTGAAACCTTGTCAGACGCTGAGCTGGACCAGCTGACAGCTGACGTGGTCAGCCGACTTCAGGCAGGCAGCAAGCCGGCGGTAGAAGAAATCCAGGACCTGGTTGAAGTTGTTTTAATGGAAAACAATATCAGCCTGACAGCCAAAGCCTATATTCTTTATCGGTCAGAGCGGACCCGCCAGCGGCGGGAAAAGAATGCTCTGATGGAAACCTTCAAGGACATCTCCTTTGCCGATGCACCTGAGTCGGACCTGAAGCGGGAAAACGCCAATGTTGACGGCAATACCGCCATGGGCATGATGCTGAAATACGGGTCTGAAGCGTCCAAAACTTTCATCGACCACCATATCCTGCCTGAGGATATGGCCAAAGCACATGCTCAGGGCGACATCCATATTCACGACAAGGATTTCTACCTCCTGACAGAGACCTGCTGCCAGATAGACCTGGACAAGCTGTTTAAAACAGGCTTTTCCACCGGACACGGCTATTTGCGCCAACCCCAGAGCATTGAAAGCTATGCAGCTCTTGCCTGTATCGTCCTCCAGGCCAATCAAAATGAAATGCACGGCGGTCAGTCCATCCCGAATTTTGAGAATGTCATGGCTGAAGGCGTCAATAAAAGTGCTAAAAAGCACATCCGTGACCTGGTCGAAGAGTACCGCCTGCTAGTTCCCAACCATAAGATCCCTGAAGAAACACTCGAAGACCTGGTCAATTTTGATTACCTGCAACTTACAAATCTCATTAAAGAGTTGGAAAACACCGGGACGGGAGGGGACGGGTCGGAAGGAGACGATGATACAGACGGAGTTCTCCTTGAGCTTTGCCGTCTGGCTAAGAAGCGGACCGAGCGGTCGACCTACCAGGCCATGCAGTCGCTGATTCACAATCTGAATACGATGAATTCCCGGGCCGGCGCCCAGGTGCCCTTCACCTCGGTCAATTACGGTACAGGAACCGGCGAGGCGGCCAGACTGGTGATAAGACAATTGTTGCAGGCAACGGAAGACGGCCTGGGAAATGGGGAGACGGCCATCTTCCCCGTGCAGATATTCAAGGTCAAGGACGGCATTAACAGCAAGCCGGGTGACCCCAATTACGACTTGTTCAAACAGGCCATCCGGGTTTCAGCCAGGCGGCTCTTTCCCAATTTCAGTTTTCTTGATGCACCTTTCAATCTCCAGTATTACCGCCCGGGAGCCGACAACAGTGAAGTCGCCTACATGGGCTGCCGTACCCGTGTCATGGGCAATGTCTATGATACAAAGTATGAGACGACCAAGGGCAGGGGAAACCTGAGCTTCAGTTCGATAAACCTCCCCCGTTTGGGAATTGAAGCCCGGGGTTCCCTGGAGAAATTCTACCGGCTCCTGGATAAGAACATGGACCTGCTATTTCGCCAGCTCCGCCATCGCTTTGAGATACAAAAGCGCAAAAAGGTACATAATTACCCCTTCCTGATGGGTCAGGGCATCTGGCTGGATTCGGATACCCTGACCGGGGATGAAGACCTGGAGCGCGTCCTCCGACATGGCACTCTCTCCGTAGGCTTCATCGGTCTGGCCGAAACCCTGGTCGCCCTGACCGGCTCCCACCACGGCGAGTCTGAAGGCAGTCAAGCACTGGGGCTGAGCATTGTCAGCCATATGCGCCGGCTTTGTGATGAGAGGGCAGAGCAAGAGCAACTCAATTACACACTCCTGGCCACACCGGCTGAGGGCCTGAGCGGACGCTTTGTCAAAATGGACCGTGACCGCTATGGTTCCATGCCGGGGATTACGGACCGTCAATACTACAGCAATTCCTTCCATGTGCCGGTCCATTTTTCCATCAGCGCCAAGGAGAAAATAGACCGGGAAGCCCCCTACCATGCACTTACAAACGCCGGGCATATCAGTTATATCGAGCTGGATGGTGATCCCGCCATGAACCTTTCAGTTTTTGAGGACCTCATCCTTTACATGAAGGAGTCCGGTATCGGCTACGGCTCCATCACCCATCCCCTGGACCGGGACCCCCAATGTGGCTATTCCGGTGTAATAGCCGACACTTGCCCTCGCTGCGGAAGGAGGGAGAGCCCGCAGGAGCCTTTTGAAAGAATCAGACGGATTACCGGCTACCTGGTCGGCACCCTGGACCGTTTCAATGATGCCAAAAAGAGCGAAGTAAAGCAGCGGGTAAAGCATGGCTGATACCATCCGTCTGGCATCAATCCTGGAGGAATCAATCGCGGACGGTCCCGGCCTGCGCTTTGTAGTCTTCGCTCAGGGCTGTCCCCACCGTTGTCGCGGCTGCCACAATCCACAGACTTTCCTGTCTGTGGGTGGTCGGGAATTTACGATCAGCCGCCTGCTTGAACTTTACCGGAAAAATCCGCTCAGCCGGGGGATTACCCTCTCCGGCGGCGAGCCTTTTTTGCAGGCGGGCCCTCTGGCACAGCTGGCAAGGGCAGTCCACGCAGAAGGGGGCGATATCGTTACTTACAGCGGTTATCGTCTGGAACAATTGCTGGATATGGCCGACAGGGCAGATGGAATCAGGGCGCTTTTAACAGAGACCGACCTTCTGATTGACGGACCCTTTGTCCTGGCCAGACGGAGCCTGGAACATCCCTTTGTAGGCAGCCTGAACCAACGGCTGATCGCCCTCTCCGAAAAAGGCGACCGACTGCTGGAGGATATAGTAATGCCCTTGGGTGTACCGCCGGTGGAACGCATCCGCTTCGGTGTCGGCCAAAAGATAGTTTGAAGCAAGCAGGAGACCTGCTTCATGCCATATACATCCCCCTATTCTCCGGCAAAACCCCCGCAATCGGGGGTTTTTGCTATATAGTGGGATAAGGAGATTTGTATGCAGATATTCACTATCACCATCTTCTTTATTTTCGGTACCGTCTTCGGTTCCTTTTTCAATGTAGTGGGTTTACGGCTGCCGAATAAATCCCTCTTCAGCGACCAGCGGTCTTACTGCGATTACTGCCGCAAGCAGCTGGGCTGGAGGGAACTGATCCCGATCTGGTCTTATCTTTGGCAAAAAGGCCGTTGCCGGGAGTGTGAGGCAAAGATTTCGCCACTCTATCCGGTCATGGAGCTTGTTACGGGGCTTTTAACCGCTTTCACATATTATCGCTATGCCTGGAGCTCCGAGCTCCTTCTGGGGCTATTACTGATCGCCCTCATCATGCCGGTTACCGTAGCGGATATCAGCTACCGCAAGGTGCCTAACCAGCTGCTCTTGTTTTTTTCTCCTATATTCCTCGTCTACCGCATCTTCTATCCGCTGACGCCCTGGTGGGATGCGGCACTGGGAGCAGGGGTAGCCCTGTTCTTGCTTCTGGTGATTTTTTTCCTGTCCAGGGGCGGTATGGGCATGGGTGATGTGAAATATTACACACTATTCGGCTTTATTTTCGGTTTAGAACATTTTTTTCTATTATTCTTACTTTCCACTATCTATGGTGTTATTATAGGAATAATAAAAATGCGGGTGAAGGGGACCGGACGCAAGACAAAACTGGCCTTTGCTCCTTTTATCGGCTTGGCAGCCCTGACAGTCTTTTACTTCGGGTCTGCCATGATCCAATGGTATAAGCAACTTTTTAATTAATGAAGGAGGAAGTGGAGGCAGATGAAGCCATCAGTATATTTACAGTTACTTGACTCAAGCCTGCGCTATCTGGCGGTAAATCCCAGGAATCAGGCGGTTTTGGATCGTGGAGAGGTCGTCTTTGAGGCACCTATTCTCAGTGACCGGCAGGTGTCGAATAGACCCCTTGTTGAGGCGCGCTTGGATGCCTTGGTACGCGAGAAGAAATGGCGTCAGGCAAAAGCCCACATTCTGCTAATGGATGACTTTGTAGTCATCAAAGAGGAAGCTGTGCCGCCGCAGTTAAAGATGGAGGAAGTGCAGAACTACCTAAACCTGCAGATGAATGATACGATTCGCATTCCTTTCGACAAACCTGTATTCGAATACGAGATCCTGGGGCGTGCGGAGAATGAAATCAGAGTAGTCCTGATCGCTTATCCGGGCGAGTTTATCGAAGAGTATAAAAGAATTCTGAAGGCGGCGAGACTTAAGCCAGAGCTGGCGGATGTTTCCTGCCTGTCCCTGTACCGGCTGGCTGAAGACCAGGGACTAATCAGCAAGGAGGAAGGCGAACACACCTTGATCCTGCAGCTGGATCCCTACAGCATGAATATGTCAATGTTCCACCGTGATCAGCCGACCTTCAGCAGGGATTCCTATTCTGAGGTTTTGGCGGAAATGTGGGTTCAGAGCAAAGACGCCGGTTGGCGCTGGAGACATTCTGATATAGACCGGGACCTGATGCTCAACGAGCAGTTTGATGAAATTGACCGCTTTATCAGCTTTTACTCCAACACCTTTCTCGGCGAATCGGATCAGATTGCACAGTTTATTTTGTCGGGTTCCTACCCCGATTTGAGTCATGCTAAAGGGTTGCTGGAGCGTCGCTTTAATCTGGAACCGCAATTGCTGGAACTGCCTCAGGAGCTGGACCAGTCCTTTGCCACCTTGTACGGTTTGTCTTTGAAGAAAAAGACTAGATCAGGCAAGCAGAAAAAGGCTCTGGAGCAGCAGGACAAGCAGATGAAACAGGAGCAGAAGCAACAGGGAAAGAAACAGAAGAAACAGAAGAAAGAAAAGAAAGCGAAAGTAGAAATGCAGGAGGAAGTTGCTGATGATTAATGTCAATTTTTTTCGTAAAGAAGCAAAGAACATACTGCCTCTGATTTTGCTGGTGATCTTCCTTCTGGGAGCCGGGGCGATCGCAGCCCAGATCTATTTCAGCCGAGCTGAACACGAAGCAGCCTTAAAGCATGATCATACCTGGCTTGACAACAACACGGAGAATCTTGAGCTTTCACGCGAAATGATGCAGGTTGACCAGTGGATTTCGCAGGCGGTAGACGTGCAAAATACCCTACGCAAGGACCAGTTCCCGATGAATCGGCTGACAGAGAATCTGGCGTCCTTAATTCCCGATGAAGATGAGCGGGTGGTTTCTTTCCAGGTGAGCGAGACTTCAGAGCAGGTATCTATGGTTTTGGTAAAGACCAGGACGGATGAAGCTCTGGCCATCATCAGGGATCTGGAGGCACAGCCTTATGTAGACAAAGTGCAGTTTCTGAATGCGGAGCAACAGGATCAGGCAACGCAGGAGTTCAGTTTTCAATTCATCATTGAATTGAATCTGCAAGCCTTGGCTGAGGAGGGTGCAGAATGAAGATTAAATGGAACCGCGAGTCAGCTTTGGTGGTCTTAATGGCAGCGATGGTTCTTCTGGCTATGTACTATTTCGGCCATAAAAATTTTGTTGACCCGATCAAGGCTGAGGCGGAAAACTTTAGCTCTACTGTTCGGGCCCAGAAGTCGCTGATTGACAGCTATCCTCCCAGTGAGGAGCTCCTGGCGGAGTATATCGCCGATTCCAAATCGACCGAGGATTTTTTGCCCAATGGTGATCAGTTCGATCTGGCTTTGGTCAGATTGGAAGAGTTGGCAAAGGCAGCTGACGTGCAGCTCAGAACTGTGACGAGAAATAGCAATCAGGCGACTGTAGCGGGCGTTCCTGAACAATTTGTAAAAAACACTTATTCGGTCCAGGTGCATAGTAAGTCACCGTCGAATTTCCGCAGCCTGATTGATGCACTGATACAGGAAGAGCGCGTCTGGAATGTCACAACACTTTCTTATAGTGGCAACACAGGCTCCTACGATGGCAACTTTGGACTTGAGATCTACTATTTCCTGGGGGGAGAGGCGGCAGCCCTGCACCCGGCAGGATCTTCCGAGCCAACTGACTAGTTTTAAGCCAACGGACTTACATAGTTTTAACAAGAAGGAGAAAGCTGCCGGCCGGCAGCTTTTTTTCAGCTTTTCACCTGTCAACAAGAATCTTAATTAACTCTGCTCTTTTTGCTGCCTCTTATGTTCATACATATTGCGGTCAGCCTGGATGAGGGTATGATCGATATCCTCATTTTCATCGGTCTTGATAGCGTAACCGATAGATAGAGAGATGGGATGCTTGGTACCCTCTTGTTCGGCCGCACCCTTTAGGAGCCTTTCTTTGATGCCTTCTGCAACAGGAGCGGAGGTGTTTGGCAGCAGGATACAGAACTCATCGCCGCCTATGCGGGCGACGATATCTTCCTGGCGGTAGTTGGACCGCAAAAAGTCGGCTGGCAGTTTTATCAATTTGTCTCCTTCGTCATGGCCATAGCTGTCGTTGATCGCTTTCAGGCCGTTGATGTCCAGGAC
>JAAYEX010000053.1 GCA_012728535.1 Clostridiaceae bacterium
CTGCTGCTCTGTGGACTTCTGGGACTTTTGCCCCTGCTCTTCCTGATCTTTGGCTGGGTTACGATCAGGCTGCCTTCCGTCATCTGCGTGGGGGTCAGCTTGCTGATGATTGCGGCCACCCTGATCTTCCAGGGCGGCATCATCCGCCATGAGCTGTCCAAGCGACTGCACATCTGAGTCAAGGCGGAGATTGAGGGGCATTTTCACGTCCGGGATAAATTTTATTTTTTAACCGGATCAGGCTGGTCCGGGTCAGTCAGGTCAGCTGTTATTGCCGGCCTTCCTGCGCTCACGTTCGCTGAGGAGTCTTTTGCGCAGTCTGATGTTCTGGGGCGTTATTTCCACCAGTTCGTCGTCATTGATAAATTCCAGGGCTTCTTCCAGGGTAAAAACCCGGTGGGGCGGCAGTTTGATGGCTTCATCGCTGCCTGCAGCCCGCATGTTGCTGACCCTTTTGGCTTTGCAGGGGTTGACGACCATGTCTTCATTGCGGCTGTTAAGGCCGACGATCATGCCTTCATAGACATGGGTGCCGGGCTCCAGAAAGAGTTCCGCCCGCTCGGCAATATTGGCCAGGGCATAGGCTGTGGTCATGCCTTCCTCCTGAGCGACGATGGCACCGTTGCCGCGTCCCGCGATCTCGCCTTTATAGCTTTCGTAAGCGTAAAAACGCCGCACCATGGTGCCCTCACCGCGGGTCATATTCATAAAGATGGTCCGCAAGCCCAGGAGTCCGCGCGTCGGCACCGTGTAGACCAGCTTGGAACGGCCGTTTCTGGTGTTCATGCTTGCCATCATGCCTTTGCGGATGTTGAGTTCGGCAATAATGGCACCGGCATACTCATCCGGGATCTCAATGATAACTTCTTCCACGGGCTCCGTCTTTTTCCCCTGATCATTTTCTTTCAAAATGACCTCCGGCTTGGAAACGGCCAGTTCGTAGCCTTCCCGCCGCATCTGCTCGATCAGGATCGAAAGATGCAGCTCGCCGCGTCCGGAGACTTTAAAGGCATCCGTGGAATCGGTCTCTTCGAGCAGGAGGCCGACGTTGACTTCCAGCTCCTTTTCCAGGCGGTCTCTGATGTGGCGGCTGGTTACGTACTTGCCTTCCCGGCCGGCAAAGGGGGAGCTGTTGACCATGAAGTTCATGCTCAGCGTCGGTTCTTCGATCCTGATGGACGACATTTGCACGGGATGGTCGGGATTGCAGATGGTGTCGCCGATGGTGATGTCTTTGATGCCGGACACGACGCAGATATCCCCGCAGGAAATTTCAGCTGCTTCTACCCGCTTCAGGCCCTGGTAGCTGAAGCACTGGTTGATCTTGTCTATTCTGCTCCTGCCCTCGTGGTCGACAATGACGACAGTCTCGGCGGGATGGATCGTGCCCCTGTCGATACGGCCGATGCCCAGGCGCCCGATGTAGTCGTCGTAGGCTAAGGAAGAAATCTGAAAGCGCAGGGGTTCTTCCGAATAGTCGGGGTAGCCCTGCACCTGCTCGATGATTGTGTCGAAAAGGGGACGCAGGCTCAGCCCGTCCTGGCCGGAAGGCCGCTTGTTGATCTTTTTGCCTGCGGTTTCGATGCTGACACCTGCTACTTCGGCCGGATCGCGCACAACAATTCCCTGGCGGGCGATGCCGTACAGAATCTTAAAATCCAGCTGCTCGTCCGTGGCTTCAAGGTCCATGAAGAGCTCATAAACTTCGTCGACGACTTCTGCGATCCGGGCATCCTTTTTGTCGATTTTGTTAATCAGCAGAATGGGAAGCAAACCCTCTTCCAGGGATTTTTGCAGGACAAAGCGGGTCTGGGGCATGGGGCCTTCGGAAGAATCGACCAGGAGGATGACCGTGTCGACGGTTTTGATGATCCGCTCCACTTCTGAAGAAAAGTCGGCGTGGCCCGGTGTGTCTACGATGTTGATCTTGTAGCCGTTGTGGAGAACCGAGCAGTTTTTTGAATAAATAGTAATCCCGCGTTCTTTTTCCAGGTCGTTGGAATCCATGACCCGCTCGGCCATCTCTTCGTTGTCGCGAAAAATTCCGCTTTGGGCGAGGAAGGCGTCGACCAGGGTGGATTTCCCTGCGTCTACGTGGGCAATAACTGCTATATTAATGATCTTTTTTCTTTGTTTGATGCTCATAAAATTGTTCCCAGCATCTCCTTTTTTATCTATGTGCAAATTGGAAATCCAAGAGTACACGCACGATGAAGTTGACCCCA
>JAAYEX010000054.1 GCA_012728535.1 Clostridiaceae bacterium
AACTGTATCCTCTTCAAATGAGACATTGTACCTATCGTCACTTGTCTCAATCTTTGTCAGTTCAAAGGGTGACTCATCTTCACTTACCTCGTTATACCAGGGACTGTCCTCCCCGATGCTGTAAGCATAGGCATCTCCACTGTGGGTCAGGTCAAAAATCTTATAGACAGAATAAATCTTGCCAGGTGTCGCGTTCTCGATGGTCAGGCTTCCTGTGTCTGATGCAAAAACCGGCACGCTGGCCAGTGCAATGATCAGGGCAAAGAAAACTGCCAAGTATCTCTTCTTCATGTTGATTTTCCTTTCTTTTCTTGCGTTTTTTTACTGCTATATCCAACTTTAGACAAGTTGCAAGCAAGACCCGGCAGGAAGATTTCGACAATAGCAGACAAGAGCTGTCAATTTGACGAATTTCTCTATAAAAGCAGTGATTCCCTGACTTTTAACCCAGCTGTCACACTTGGAAGTCTTATTTTTGCTATGATTTAGAATGTCAAAATGGTAAATTTCACATGGTATAAAACCTGATTATGCGACTTTGGCGGCCGGAGCCTCAGCCGCTTTTAACCCTAAGGAGAATGCTTGTGATTAATATAAAAAAATCAAAGCTCAGTAAAGTGATTGTAATTCTGCTCTCTGTATTCATGCTTCTGAGCCTGGCGATGCCGGCGGGCAGGCCGGTTCGGGCAGCCGACCTCAATCTTATGACAGAAGCCGAACTCGAGTCTTATTATTCTCAGGCGGGCGGGCCTAATCCTCCGGCTGAAAGTGAGCTTTTCGCTATCCAGGAGGCAGAGACCTACGGTGTCTCTGCTTTTTCCCGACAAACACTAAGTCCGCAAACTGCAGGGGTCCGGGAAGCAGTGGCCAGTGTGCAAGCTGTGGCTGCCTCCGATGAGACTCTGCAAGTTCCGGATAACGCTTATCTGGTCATTGACATTTCTGAATGGCAAAACCCGAATTCGATCAACTACGACCTTCTTTGCCAGCAGATCGACGGCGTCATCCTGCGCATAGGTTTTACCGGCTACGGTCACGACAAAAACAAAGTCGCGGATGTGCATTTTGAGCGGCATTACAGGGAGTTCAAGAACCGTGGCGTGCCCATCGGTGTCTATTGGTTCAGCCGGGCCGATACTGTTGCAGAGGCTGAGGTCGAGGCTAATATGACCCTGTCCCTTCTCGAGGGCAAGGAGCTTCAGCTGCCGATTTACTGGGACACCGAGGACAATTATTTCCAGTATAAAACGACGCCTGAACTTTTGACCGAGGTGGCCATATCTTACATAGATACCATCAGGCAGGCAGGGCGCGAGGTCGGCATTTATGCCAGCGTTAACTGGTACCTGAATCGGCTGGTTATGAGCCGGCTTTGGGAACATCATGCGGATAATTTCTTCGAGGTCTGGGTTGCCCATTACAATTCATGGATCCCTGGTCAGGAAAGAGATATCTACGGCTTGTATTCACCCCAGTTTTATCAAGATTACTGGATGTGGCAGTTTACAAGTACCGGCAGGCTCAACGGCTACAACGGATCTTTGGATTTTAATTTTCGGGCGAAAAACGGTCCCGACAAAATCGTGAGGATTGACCAGACAGCTCCGGAGATCAAGGGTGCTTCGACAGTAACACTGCTTCAGGGTCTGGAGTTTGATGTGTACGCAGGAGTCCGCGCCTGGGATGACAAGGACGGGTCAGTGGCATTTACCGCCAGCCCCAAAACAATCAATACGAATAAGGTAGGCACTTATTATATCGACTATACAGCCGTGGAT
>JAAYEX010000055.1 GCA_012728535.1 Clostridiaceae bacterium
ATGCTGACAAGGTCGCACTGGCAGAAGCCATGATCGCCGAGATCATCAACCCTGACTTCGCCGAAGACCTCTTCCGCGCTACAGGCAAGATTCTCGAGAATGCAACAGCTGAGCAATATGAAGCTTCAGCTTTGGATGAAGTTGACAAGACCGTTATCGCGGCAGTCATCAAGTCCTTCAATATCTCACCCGGCAGACCCCTCTATCAGGAATTCGGTCAGGTCTGGGAAACCTGGAAGAACAGCGTCCTCTCCTGGAATAATGTCCAGCCGCAAGACGTTGAAGCAGCCTATGCAGAGCTGCAGGCAGCCTTTAGCGCTATGATGGCAAATATCGGCTAAGAAAAACCGGCTCACAGTCAGAAAGAAGCTGAAAGCATTATTTGAAATGCTTTGCTAAAATAGACAGCAGGGGAGGTAATTCCCCTGCTGTTGTACTATTAAAACCTGTAAGCCTGACTTTGATACTGCAAGCTTCGGCAAGTGCATATTGAGGATGACGATGAAGAATACCCCGGTGCAGCAGAAAACCGATAGGAACAAGCACAAGCGTCAGCTGACGGTTCTGCTGTCCTTCTGTGCCGCATTAATTGTCTTAGCCACACTGGAGGCCCTGATTCTGGCCAATCCGGAAGCCTACCAATTCTGGCTCACCCTATACCCGGAAGGAAACACGGCAGACTACTCATCAATTGTCCTGTCCCTGTTTCTCGTTGACATTGTGATCCCGGTCAGCTTATCCCTATATACATTTATTTCTATCAAAAAACTCGGTACGCCGCCCCTCTACAGACTAATCTGGGGGGCTATAGTTTTTCTGGCCGGAATTCGCCGCCTGCTCATGTTTCAGACCCAATCAATCCTCTGGTATCTGGCACTGGCACTGTGGGCGATACTCTTCCTGGTCGTGATAAACATACATCGACTGGAGACGGTGCCAGGCACCTAATGACTGGAGACGGTGCCAGGCACCTAAGTTACTAAGTTATTCTGGATGGAGACGGTGCCAGGCACCTAAGTTACTAAGTTATTCTGCATGGAGACGGTGCCAGGCACCTAAGTTACTAAGTTATTCTGCAGACAGTAGAGGCAGATCAGCAGCAAGAAAGACGTTGAGAGGAGAGTGGAGGATGAAGTACGGAACGACAGTGCTCGATGACATCGGCAATGCACATCCGCGCAAAAACCTCAGGCTCAGGGAGAAGGGTGTTCTCGAGGAGAAGCTGGAACAGGCGGACAAAAACGAACGTGCCGCCATTCGCGCAGAACTGAGAGCTCTGCCGAAGAAAGCTGATCACCCTTATGAAAAAGACTTGCGGGCTGTCCGGGACCAGGAAAAGAAACTGCTTCAGGGAAGCAAGGACCGCCGCCGGAAATTCCTGTCGGAAATCAAGGATACGGACCCGAAGATTCGCAGCTGGCTGCTGGAAGCGGCAGAAAGTCAAGAACGCTATCGTTTTTACGAACAATACCAGGATCTCTCCTATGATTTCGAGCTTGAGTACAAGAAGAACTTCGATATAGCAGCCCAATTGCCTGAAGCCGCAGCCGAAAGGCGTGCCCTGCTGGATCAGCTGGACCAAGCGGAAGCAGACCTGCAAAAAGCCAAGTCAGCAGACAATTCAGCAGCCAAAGCCGCATTTGAGGAATTTCACGCCCAACGCATAGCAGAACGCGATGAGCAAAAAGCGAAGCTGAAGCAGATGCGCCGCGAGGGTATCATCTCGGCCAAAGCTCTGCAGAACGAAAGGAAAATGACCGATCTGGCAGCTGAAGAAGATATCAAAAGCAAGAAACGCTCCCTGCCTTCGGCTTCCGCCAAAGACAGAGTGAGAAACATCAGACATAAGCTGAAGACTGAGGCCGTAAAAAAAGAAAAACTGCTAAATGCCGATATATCGGACCTTAGACGCAGGACTCCGACCGAGACCGATAAGCGCATCCCCTGGATTTCCTGGCTAACCATACTCTTGCCCGGACTGGGCCAGTTAATTATCGGTCAACGCCTCAAATCCATCTTCTTTTTCCTCGGCTCACTCTATATCTATCTGATCGCCATCCCTTATGCTCTGGGCAACGGCAACTATCGCGGCGACGGCATCGCCGGCCTTTTCAGCCTGGCCGCAGGCGGCGCCCGCCTCGATCGCTCCATCATCTTCATGATCGAAGGTGTCATCGCAGTAATACTCCTGCTACTGGCCCTGCTCCTTTATTATTTCTCCTTCCGCGATGTCCACCGGAATGAAAAGACAGAAATTAGAGGCATCCGCCTGAACAACTGGTTCGAAACACGCAGCTCACTGAGACGCGATGGCTTTCCCTTTATAGTTTCAGCCCCGGCCGCCCTAGTCACAATTTTTATCGTCGCCTTGCCCATAGCCGTCACCATGCTGATCTCCTTTACCAACTACGACCCCACCCACCAGTCGAAATTCGTCTGGCACGGTCTGGTCAACTTCAAGCAGATCGTGGCAGGACAAGGAATAGCCGGAGGACCCTTCTGGCTCATCACAGGCTGGACCATAGTCTGGACCCTGCTGGCAACCTCCCTGGCCATCTTCATCGGTTTCACCCTGGCCCTCCTG
>JAAYEX010000003.1 GCA_012728535.1 Clostridiaceae bacterium
ATTTGGCTCATTTACTTAAATTAATTGTCCGTTCCGTCAAACTCTATCTAAATAGAATCTTCAGGACCCGTCTTTGTGTTTGCACTGTTCAATTTTCAAGATCCGACGCGCCTCTCTTTTTTAAGGCGCTTAGCTAGGATACCAAGCTTTCTGAAGCTTGTCAACATCTTTTTCAACTTTATGCGAACTTTACTAATCTGTTCCAAGTGATATGCTTTAGAGAGAAATATCTAGAGCTGTATGCTGTATAAACTTATGCTACTTGCGTGTTTGACGCTTTATTAATTTCTGTCAGAGCGTCGAATTATCTTGCTCTATCTATTGTAATTATATAGCAGGAAGAAAAAGAGGTAATAAAAGATGATCAGTATTCATGAAATCTCCAAGTCATATGACCAAAAGACTCAGGCAGTAGATAATTTAAGTCTGGAAATTTATGATAATGAAATTTTCGGCTTTTTGGGACCTAACGGTGCCGGAAAAACTACATCTTTGAAAATGATCAGCGGCCTCTTATTGCCTGACCACGGCAGTATCAAAGTTAACGGGATCGATGTGGCGACCAATCCGCTGGAAGCCAAGAAAAATCTCTCTTTTGTATCTGATGATCCTAATATTTTTCTGCGCCTTAAGGGCATTGAATATCTGCGTTTTCTTGCTGATGTGTATGAAGTAGCAGAAGATTTGCGTGTAGAACGTATTAATGATTTGTCGCGCCGCTTCGCCATGAGCAATGTGCTCGACCAGAGGATTCAATCTTATTCTCACGGTATGAGGCAAAAAATCGTACTCATAGGAGCTTTGATTCACAACCCTCCTACCTGGGTTCTTGATGAGCCAATGACAGGACTTGATCCTTCGTCTTCCTACCAGCTGAAAAACATGATGCGGGAGCATGCCGACAACGGCAACACTGTGCTTTTCTCTACTCATGTGCTCGATGTAGCCGAAAAAGTTTGTGACCGGCTTGGTGTTATCTCAGAGGGTAAGTTGCTCTTTGTCGGCACTATGGCTGAGTTGAGAGAAAAACATCAGGATGACAGCTCACTTGAAAGCATCTTCCTGGAAATGGTGGGAGAGGGACAATTCAGCCCCTTCGCATTAAGTGAAGAGGAAGTGAGAAGCCTATGAAGAAATATCTTCTTCTCTTGCGCGTTTTGATCCCCGAATCATTAGGGAGCATTGGGGAATCGGGAGGACTGAGTTTCGGGAAAAAGCGGAAAAGGGCTTCGCTCTTCGCCGACAAGCCCTGGCTGGCTCTGATTATCTCCTATTCCTTTATCATGGTTTATTCTGCATTTTTCGGAATAGCCCTGACCGGCACTCTCAAGGTTTTTGGTCTGGAAGATCAGTTTGTCTCTTCAATCGCCTTTATGATACCGATAATAACTGTCGTCTTTGGTTTCATGCACGGAATATCATCGCTTTATCATGAAAGCAAGATCGACTTTTTCCTTGCCTTGCCGATTAAGGCCGGAACCTATGTCGCCTCCAAGCTGACAGAAGTTTATATATACATATTCATTACAGTAGCATCATTTTTCCTGCCGGCCCTGCTGGCCCATGCGATTGTGGCAGGACGGACCGTGGGGTTTTATTTTCTGATTCTTCCCTTCATAGTTTTCAGCTCGATTGCGCCCTTTGCCGTCCTCCTGATTCCGGTCTTCGTTTTGATGCGTTTCACGCGTTTTGCCCGCAACAAGGATCGCTTCCAGCTGATATCCAATCTTGTCTTTATGGTGGTCATCATGGCCTTTGCTCTGTCGATGAGCAGGGTTTCTTCGCAGATAGGGATGGATCAGACGCCGGGACTTCTGGTACCCGAAAGTGTTTATAGCACAGGTCTTCGTTTCCTTCCTTCTTCCCTGTTTGCTGATCTTATGCTGAGAAATGCATCTTCCTGGCAGTCACTATGGTATTTATTTCTGCTGGCAGCAGTAACTACGGCGTGTGTTGCTGTCATGTTACTTATAGCCGGCAAGCTTTATTTGCCGGGAGTACTCGGCAGCAAAGGCTCGAAACCTGCACGTGTGCTGACGGAAGAAGAGATCAGAAAAGCCCTGAAGCCCCGTTCCCAGACCCGGGCCCTGATCAGCAAAGAATGGAAACTGCTCCTGCGGTCGCCAACTTTCTTTATGCAGACAATACTCTCGTCAATAATTATGCCGGTAGCCATGATACTTGGCGGTGTTGTTGGCGGGACAGCCGGCGGCGACACCATTGATTCAATTTTCGGAGACCAGATGTTCTACTTTCAAACAGATGCCTGGTGGCGGTCAGATCTTTGGATTGTTGTAATGGTCTTTGTCGCTGTAGGCGTCTTCTTCGGTAGCTTCAACATGGCATCGTCCACTGCAATTTCGCGCCAGGGGCAGACCTTTCAGACCACTAAACTTATTCCGGTAGCCACACACAGGCAGCTGGTCGCCTGGGTTTTCCCCGGCATTTCGGTTTCAGGCGTTGTCTGGATGATAACTATCCTTTTTATCGGTGCTTTCCTGCAATTTTCCCCGGGTCTGATGCTTGCGGCTACTATAATCGGCTGGATCAGCACCTACACGGTACATATGGCAGGAATCTGCGTGGATATGAAATACCCCACCCTGACCTGGACTAATGAGACACAGGCTGTTAAAAATTCAAAGTCAGCTATGATCGGTATGTTCGGCAGCATGGGTCTGGCCGGTGTCTTTGTGGCTTTCGGCTTCCTGTTCAATTCCGTGACTAATGGAAACTCGGCAATAACAAGTAGCTTTTTGTTGCTGTTTGCATTGGGTCTGGCTGTGTTCTTTACCTGGCTGGCACAGAAAATGGCGTCAAAACTGCTCCAACGGGTAGAGATCTGATACATAATCTCTAATCGGGTAAGCGAATATTCACTCTTCTTTCCTGTCTTAATAATCGAAGGCAGTCAGAATCTCTTTGCATGCCCGGCATCTTGTAATAAAATAAGGCTGCGAGTGAGAGTTTTACTTAAGCTTCCACTGAGACACTAGTGTCATTTCCTTAGAGAAAGGATGGCAAGTATGAAAAAGAAAAGAATTTTAATCCTGCTTCTGAGTCTGCTCCTGATTCTGAGCATATTTATCAGCGGCTGTGCTGCGGCTACAAAATCAGACAGAGCACCACTAGCACCTGAGTATAGCGACGGATACCCCGGATCTGCTACTCCGGAGGATATGGATCTACCGCCAATTGAGCCCAATCCGGTTAGCCCGGCAGATCCGACCTTACCGCGGAAAGTGATTAAGAACGCGGATATGACAGTGGTATCGACGGATCCGGTCAAGACTAAATCAGACATTGAAAGTAAAGCGAGTTCACTCGGAGGTTTTGTTTCAGATTTTTCACAACAAACCAATAGCTACATCTATATACAGATGACGGTTGAAGTACCCGGGGACAAGCTGGAAGTCTTCTTACGCCAGATCGGCGACAGCGGCGTCAAGGTTGAGCGGCAGTCGGTAAGCAGTGAGGATGTCACCGATTCTTACTACGACACCGAAACCAGACTGGGAACGACACGCGACCTGCTTGATCATTACCGGCTGATGCTGGGAAAGGCTGAGACTATCGATGAAACCCTGCAGGTGCAGGCCAAAATCGACCAGCTGACCTTAGAGCTCGAATCCCTGCAAGGACGTTTAAATCGTTTAGAGCTGCTGACAAGCAATTCCCGGGTTTACATTGAGATTTATCAGGAAAAAGACCCTCTCCTCGAAAAGCCCAGTGAACTGGAACCTTTATCCTGGGAGCATGTTAAGTACTTCATCAGCAATGGCTTCAGCAGACTGGGCACGGTTCTGCTCTTAGTAGCCCAGTATCTCTTCATCGGATTAGCTGTCGGCTTACCTGTTATTTTAGTGATTGTGCTGATTATTCTGATCATCTATTTTGCTGGAAAACGGAAAAAGAAGAAACGTCTGGCGGCGGCTGCAGTAGAGAATAATGTTGAACATAGAGAATAATTTCCACTTATGAATTAAGGCAA
Source organism: Clostridiaceae bacterium (assembly GCA_012728535.1). Lineage (GTDB taxonomy): Bacteria > Bacillota > Clostridia > Saccharofermentanales > DTU023 > DTU032. The sequence goes on from JAAYEX010000003.1 coordinate 3,992, forward strand.
AAAGGGCATCTCGGCTGAGATGTCCTTTTTTAATGTCAGTTCTTACTTACCGCCAGGTCTTATGTGCTGAAATATTTAAGATCAGCATCTGATACAAGCACACCTGTCATGCCGGGCAGACTTTCGCCTCCCAGCAAATCAAGCGGCTTCGACTCATGTTCAGAGCGATTGAAAAGAAAGGTCAGTGATTTCTCTCCACCTGCCGGCCGGCCAAAGGCATCCGTCCAGTCACTATCCTCTACCGTAGGAGCATTAAGATAGCGTCTGATCTCAAGGACATTTGTATCGGCAGTTCTCACTTCCACCTCACCTGTGCGAAGAACTTCATGCTCATGGCGCAAATTCAGTATCGCGCGGAAGAGATCCGTCAAAGCCGGTTCTTCCTGATGCCAGGGATATGTACGTCGGTTGAAGGGATCCTTGAAACCCTCCATGGCCCGTTCATCACCATAATAGAGCTGTGCTGCTCCGGGGAAAGCTACCTGCATCAGAAGAGCCAGAAGCAGACGTGCTTCGCCTTTCCTCCGTTCGTCAGGAGAAAGCCTCCGTTTCTTCTGGTCTTCACGCTTGGCCGGTGTGCGGACACCTGAAAGGACATTCACAACACGTTCCGTGTCATGACTGCCGAGTGGATTAAGCATTACATATAGGGCTTCCCGTGGCATGATTAACAGGTAATAGTTAAACCTGTCACAGATTTTCTCTGTTTCGTCATAACCCAGCAGCCAGGAAAAGGCGGCTTCGCGAGCCGGGTAGTTGGTTGTGGCATCGTGTGTACGTCCGAAAATAAAGTCGCGGTGAGCCCCGTAACTGATCTGAGATGTAGGCCCGTCCCAGACTTCACCCACGATGTAGGCATCCTCTTTGACTGCCTTCACCCGCCTGCGCAGTGACCGCAGAAAAGGATCGGGTATTTCATCCGAAACATCCAGGCGATAACCGCGAGCACCGGCTTTTAACCAATATGCCAATACGCCGTCTTCGCCGCAGATAAAATCTTTATATGACAATTCTTCTTCCCTGACATTGGGCAGGTTATCAAAACCCCACCAGGAGTCATAGGCCAGCTCATCTTTATTGGCAGCTTTGACTGTCGGAACTTCAGTATCCGCATCACCTGCAAATCTATACCAGGCCGTATAACGGGAAAGTTTACCTTCCGTTTTTTCCTGCCAGGCACCGATACTGTCATAGCGACCATATTTGTTGAAATATCTGCTGTCAGCTCCGGTGTGGCTGAAGACTCCGTCAAGTATCAATGAAATCTTATACTTCTTTGCTTCAGCGCAAAGATCACGGAAGTCCTCTTCCGTACCTAGCAGTGGGTCGATTTTGAAATAGTCTCCGGTATCATAGCGGTGGTTGGTTCGCGATTGAAAAATCGGATTTAGATAGATGCAATCAACACCGAACGAGGCAATATAAGGGAGTTTTTCCTTTATGCCCTGCAAGCTGCCGCCGAAAAAATCGTTGGCTTCATATAAAAAGCCGGGCTTACCCTTAATGTCTACATCTGCCAGCCAGTCATCGTGCCAGATTCGCTCTTCATAATTTAGGTGCGCTTCGATGAGTTTCTTATCAAAATTTTCACCGCGATTGAAACGATCAGGGAAAATCTGATAAACAACAGCCCCCTTCATCCAGTCCGGAGTCTTAAAATCCTCTTCATGAACTGTAACCTTGAAGCCGGGAATCTCTTCCTTGCCGCTCAGAGAAAAGTGCAGGGTGTCAAGAAGGGTATTGCCTTGTAAATATGAACTTTCCGGATCCGGAAAACACCAGCGATAGCGCTCATCTTTAAGGCGGACTTCAAACCAGTAATAGAATAAACCTGCTACATCGTCCATACGAATGGTCTGAACGAAAGAACTGGCTTCCATATCTGAAAGATCGCATTCCATGGGAATGGAACCTGAGATGAATTGCATTAGTCCATAGGCATAATAAATGCGGACAGATTCTATCTCTTCTGCTGTCTTATTAACATCGATTCTCAGGGTGACCTCTGTACTGGCAGCTACCGCCCCCAGCGGAGACCTGTAGTGCTTGTCGTTAATATAATGATCCAGTTTTACATCAGTCAATCTGATTAGTCTCCTTCACAATATCTTCATATAGCTTAATGTACTCATCTGCTGACTTATCCCAGGAGAAGTCACTGAGCATTGCTGCCTGCACCATGTTATTCCAGGCATCAGGCTTACTATTATAGACAGAAATAGCTTCTTTTGCTGTATAAAGCAGCTCATGGGCATTGATATTCAGGAAGCCGAAGCCGGTACCCGTATTATTAAACTTGTCATAGGCCTGTACCGTATCCGCCAGGCCTCCCGTCTGGCGAACAATCGGCAGCGTGCCATAGCGCATGGCGATCATCTGTGACAAGCCGCATGGCTCGAACAGCGAGGGCATCAGGTAGAGGTCACCGGCACTATAC
>JAAYEX010000309.1 GCA_012728535.1 Clostridiaceae bacterium
CTCTGCGACCAGGCGAAGCATTTGCTCTATGGCCTGTGCCTTAGTGATTTTGAAAGGAAGCGCAAGATCGTACATATTCGGGTCGTATCCAAACACGAGATTATCACCGTATTCGCCGCTTTCAAACACCTCCGAGAGCATGATTTTATTGCCACAATATGCGCACGTGAAAACACTTTGTGTTGAAAACCCTGTGATTTCAGAGCCGCAATATGGACAGTCAAAGGATCTTTCTTCTCTTTTGTCCCACTTCTCAAAGGTTCCCTTATCAAGCTGATAGAGCAGGTCGCCCAAGCTGCTTGTTCTCTGCATCATCTCATCAGAAGACCGCAAGTCTCGTACGGCGGTTTCACCAATACCCACATGAGTGAGCTTTATCAGGCCGTCGACAAGCGGAATCGGACGATGTCTGAAAATCATATCCAGCGTATATCTATAGTCAGCAGAAGCCCAAGCCGTAAAACTCCCGCAATACGGACAGATGAAGCCCTCTGACTTTTGGTCAAAATATGATGGGGACCCACATTGTCGACATTTTATCGCTGTTGTATCTTGATCACACATCCCGGTCTCCTCCACACCTCTGCCCCAAATGATAGCTGTCGTAAGAGCCAAAGTCGAGTAATGCGATCTAATGGGAATAATTCTCGTCTAGCTCTTTTTTCTATATCTATGTTTCTATACAATATTTAAAAATATTGATACGATGTTTCATACCGGCTACGCTGGAGGAGGACTCTATGGATAAGATAACGGTTGTTGGCGTTGCAGGCGGCTCTGCATCAGGCAAGACCACTATTATTGAAAAGTTAAGGGGAGCATTTCCGGACGATATCCTGGTCATGTCGCACGATGATTACTATAAGGCCTACAATAACCTGTCACTGGAAAACCGGGCCAAGCTTAATTACGATCATCCTAATGCTTATGATACGGATTTATTCATTGAGCATATCAAATCTCTGATTCAGGGCAATTCAATTAAACGTCCGGTATATGATTATACGATTCATAACCGCTCTTCTGAGGAAGTTATTGTGCAGCCGAAAAAGATCATCGTCATCGACGGTATCCTTATTCTGGAAAATCAAGCCCTTAGAGAACTAATGGATATTAAGATTTTTGTTGACGCTGATGCAGACGAACGCTTGATCCGACGAATTAAAAGAGACACCATGGAAAGAGGACGAAGCCTGAGCTCAGTTTTAGAGCAGTATCGAAACAGTGTCAAGCCCATGCACGATCAGTTTGTCGAACCGTCAAAGAAATATGCCGACATCATCATCCCCTACGGTGGGAGAAATAAAATAGCAGTTAACATGCTCATCGAAATCATTAACAGAAGAATAAAATAGTAAAGATTGAGCAAGAGTAAGCCGGCCGCTGCGCATATCTTAAGACAAGGAAGAGGATCCGGATGAAGCAAGCTGGAAAACTAAAACTTCCCAAAATACCTTTAATACTACTCTCTTTTCTTTTTATCCTAATCTTATTTTTCTCTGCCCACACTGTCGCTGATTCCCAGATAGATGTCCGTTTAAGTCAGGAGCAAATAGGCTATAACGAGAGTCTTGTTGTGACCTTTGACTATCCCGAAGAATCAAATGATAAGCTGTCCGCTTTTCTCATCGATGCCTCGGAATTAGCTTATGAAAGAGAGATAAGGGTTGACCCTCTGCTTAATGAACAGACTCTTAGTGTGTC
>JAAYEX010000056.1 GCA_012728535.1 Clostridiaceae bacterium
CTTTGCCATCGTGGGCTCCCGGCGCTGTACCCGGGAAGGCCGCCGGGCCGCCCAGGAATTTGCCCAGGTGCTGACCCGGGAGGGCGTCACCGTGGTCAGCGGCATGGCCAAGGGGGTCGACAGTTATGCACACGTCGCCTGCATCAGGAGCGGCGGCTACACGGTCGCTTTCGTGGGTTGCGGACTCGACATCTGCTACCCGGCTGAGCATAGCCAACTGATGGCGGCGATCGCTCGAAGTGGTGCAGTCATCTCCGAATATCCTCCCGGCAGCCCGGCCCGGGCTGAGCATTTTCCCGCCAGAAACCGGCTGATCAGCAGCTGGAGTGATAAGGTTCTTGTAATTGAGGCCGGGGAAAAAAGCGGAGCCTTGATTACTGCTGATTTCGCTCGCAAGGAAGGGCGAGAGGTCCTCGTTCTGACCGGCGATGCCGGAGGAAGCGCAGGCAAAGGCTCGCTGCGGCTTGTGCAGGATGAGGGGGCGAAGGTCTTTTCAGATCACGACCAGCTACTGCCTGATGGTGAGTGGAAGCAAGTTTTTGCGCGTGAATCGGTGAAGAGATCGGAGGACCGGTTGAAAGCCGGACGAAGAGTCACAAGGTCAAGTAATGCCAGAAAGGCATCCTTGCCGGAGGCGGGAGTCTTTAAGCCCACTTCTGAAAACCGAGGCAAGTGGTCAGGCCCAGCGAAGACCGAATCAGCATCTAAGAAAAACCAAGAATTTGCTGATCTATCTCCAACAGAGAAACTGATAATCCCCTCCATTTCCCAAAGGCCCAAAAGCATCGAAAGCATTTCCTTTGAAAGCGGGATTCCTCAGGGTGCCCTGCTACGACAGCTCGCAACCATGGAGGTAGAAGGCATGATCCGAAGCTTGCCGGGAGCAAGGTACGTGATAACGACTTAATAAGCAGGAGGTAAAATCCTGGTGGCTGGCACCGTCTGGAACAAGAGGTGAAATTACAACAGCATTGTGATAGTTTTATGTCACCTTATGTGGTGACAAAGCAAGGTTTTGTCATGAGAAGGATTGAAAAGCTAAAGAAATTTGAACAGAATCCGAATAATGTATGTTTTCATGATTTGACTTGGAGAAGCAATCTGGTTAAGGATCTAAAATATTACATGAGTTTGACATATCCGGTTGTGCTTAGTGAGGTTAAGGATGCTGGAGAGCATATTTTCTCAGCGGTAATCGAAGACTTGCCCGGTTTAGAAGTTTATGCTTATTCTGTAGAGGAGTTACTGAGAGAGCTTGAAGAAGCAAAGGAATCCTGGATAGCGACAGCCTTGGAATTAAATCGGCCAATTAAAGAACCACGAGATTCGTTTAAGGAATACAGTGGACGCACTACAATTAGAATGTCTAAGTCACTCCACAAAAGATTAGCTGATTTGGCAGAAAGAGAAAGCATTAGTCTAAACGCCTTAATAAACCAATTGTTAGAAAGAAGCACATCTAACGATTGTATACATCAAATATTGGTACCGGAGCATTAGACCTAGCCAATAACTTAGGAACTTAGGTGCCAGGCACCAGCTTTACCACAGCGATTAATCAAGATAATTATCTCTATCTACAACTCTTGGACACGGTTAAGAATATCCATAAATACCATCTCATTAATGAAGGTATTGGTAATAAATTAGTTGATTATATGGAAGCCAGAGGAATTATGGCTAATGTTTTGTTTGAGTACGCCGACCAATACTACAGCAGAAAGACAACGGAAAACCTTGTTGCATTATTGGCTAGCTAGTGGTAGACGGAATGTATTCTCTTCACTACGATAATGATGCCTTTGTTGCTCTCATAAATCAGATTAGTAACGATCAATCGGTCTTGCCGGAAATACTTGAGAAAGATTATTATATAACACTTATGTTGCAAGATATTGCTAAAAAGCAGGTGGACCATGATATTTTCTTTAAAGGTGGGACAGCGCTTTATAAAGCTTTAAAGAGAGTCAACCGATTTTCTGAGGATATTGATCTAACATTTGATAACAGCAAGTTTAACTTAGGTGCCTGGCACCAGTTGGCTATGCGAGAGCCGGCTTTTATCTCCCTGTAGAGGCCGTCCTCCGTCAAGGCATGTCAATTTGACACGTCTCTTGGTGAATCAGTAAAATACATAACTTACACTATGCAGCAGAAAAAACCTGGGGAGATAAATCTCCATGAGGGCGGAATAACTTAGAAACTTAGGTGCCAGGCACCGGTTGGCGTTGCTGACGTGGTATAATTATGGTCTAATAACACCACGAAGGGAGTTGAAAACTATGCTACAAATTATTCCAATTAGGGATTTAAAAAACACAAGTGAAATATCAAAAATGTGTAAAGAATCTGATGAACCCATTTACATTACTAAAAATGGCTACGGTGATATGGTTATTATGAGTCTGGAAGTATATAAAGAAAAGATGTTTATGCTTGATGTATATGGCAAGCTTATGGCTGCTGAAGAAGAAATAGAATCTGGAAGGATCCTTGATGCTGATTCTTCAATAAAAAGCATAAGAGAAAAATATAATGTATAAAATATAATGTATAAAATAGATATATCAGAATTAGCCCATAATGATTTAGACCGAATTGTATCTTATATTGCAGTTAATCTTGCCAGCCCAATGGCTGCAACAAATTTTCTTGACGAAGTAGAGAAGTGCTATGATTATTTGAAGCACAACCCTTATATGTATGCAAAATGCCAAAATATGCGACTCGAAAAGGAAGGCTATCGTAGAATTCCTATAAAAAATTATCTACTTATCTATAAAATTGTGGAAGAATATAAAACAATAAATATTTTACGGTTTTTCTATGGAGCACAGGATTATTTAAAATTAATATAATACAAGAGCAATCGTCAATTAGTTCAATAAAACAACAAATCTTAGAGTTCCAGATTATTTAATCGGGGCCCTTTCCATCCACAGGGGAGCGTGTCATAATCGTGACAGGGTAAACGTCAAACGCTCAAATCTGAATTGAGAATAACTTAGGTGCCTGGCACCTAAGTTATGAATGCGTGAAGTATGCTTCCAAATCATCTGCAGAGTATCCCAGCCGTCTCATCCCTGTGTAAAAGATTTCCAGAAGAGACTTGCGGCCATTTCGCAATTTGTGGCTGCCAAGCTGGAAACCAATGGTTAGCGCCGTTGCCTGGCACCGATTGGTTAAGATTTTGGGTAAAATTCTAAGAAAATAGGTGCCTGATTACCGATTAGTTTTTTGATCGTGCAACCAGCTTAGAAACTTAGATGTCTGACACCGTTGATGTTTTCAGCAC
>JAAYEX010000057.1 GCA_012728535.1 Clostridiaceae bacterium
GACTCAGCTTCATTTCCGTATAGTGTCAAATCTACCGTGGAACATGATAAAATAAAGCAGATGATGTGTAAACTAAGAAAAAACTGTGAATCACGCAGAAAAAGCTTGTTACCGGCTAGAATCGCATGTTTCTTTCTGCTTATAATCTTTGCTTTTACCATATTAATCGGCTGCAGTGATTCTCCCCCTGCTAACGGTGGGGCTTCAACCACGATAGAAAGCTCTCCCGCCGGCAACGGTGACAGCACCGGGCCTCCCGGAAATGGAGAAATCGTCGAACCCAGCTTTTATGTGGGTCTGCCCGGAGACCGGGAAGAGCGCTTTTCTCTGGCTTACGCCAAAGCAGAAGATTTAACTCTGAATCCTTTTCTGCATGAGGAGAAGACTAATTTCTTCGAGCCTTATGATCTCATTTATGAAAGACTTTTACGTTACAGCAAAGCCGAAGGCAAGTATGAATCAGGTATTTTGGAAAGCATTAGTATTTCCGATCGACAAGTAGTACTCCGTATAAAGGGTGAACTCTCTTTTCACAACGGCTTTAACTTGCTGGCCAATGATGTATTGCAGACCTTCAATCTTTACCGGGCGTCAGGCCACAGACTGGGTCAGATCCTGGACGAAGCCGTGGACTCCTACACAACAGAGGACAACTTCACCGTCAGCATCAGTTTGTCCGACGATGAGAATGCAGCCCTCGCACTATTTAACTGTTTGCAGGAGATACCCATTCTTCCCTTTCAACTTTGGGACGCTATTTTACCTGCTGTCAGTGATTTAACCGTCTTACAGGAGATCTCTCCTCTCCCGACAGTTGGGAGCGGCCCGTATCGTCTGCTTCGCCAAGATGATTTTGCATTGATCCTGGAGAAATATACCCAGCAACCTAATTATTCGTACTATGATGATTATCCTCAGTATATTGTCTACTACAAGTACCAAAAAGAAGAGCTGGCTTTAGCTGCTTTAGCTCACAGTGATCTGGATGTATTTCTGCATCTGAGTGATTCGCATCCGCAGGAAGTTATGGCAGATACACTCAATGCATTTGCCGATATGTCTTTTTGGGAGCCTGATTCAGCCGATAGTTACTTCCCGCTCTCTGTCGGAGAAAAACGGATGGGTATAGCTCTAAACCCTGCTTCAGACCGGCTTCAGAAGATTGCAGCCCGGAAATTCGTCCAGAGTATTATGCTTGGCCTCGACGACACACAACAAAATCTGTATACCGATGTTCCCAACCTGATAAGTTTGTCTGCTTGGAATCAGCTCACCCTGCCTTCCATTTTGCCGCAGGAACTGACCAAGGCAGATTCACGTCTGCTGCCCGGCACATCTTCGCAGGTGATTAACAGTTATTTAGACGAATTAGGCTGGACCAGAGATCCCAGGTCAGCTTTAATCGTCGATGAGAATGGTAAATTGGTGGAACTCGATTTCTATTATCCCGCTATTTCGGACGAGCTTTCCGCTGTCTGCCAGCAAATGGCTGACTTTGCCAAGGATTACGGACTTGCCGTAACAGCTGTAGAATTGTCAGTCGAAGATTGGCAGGGCCGCCTGCAAAACCATAATTATGATTTGATCTATATGGAGTCGCAGGCGGATGAAAGCATCCCCCAGCTGCTTACCCGCATTCAGCTTTGGTCCGGCTTGGAGGCCGGCAGTAAGCTGGGAGACAGCCGTGATTTCGCAGCCGAAAGCGGGCGGAAATTAATTCAGCTGTGCAAAACTGAAGCTCTGGCTTTCAACTCAATTACTGCACATTTGCAGAGTCTTAATAGCTTCCTGATTGAAAACAGTTTATTTATCCCTCTGGGCATTGCTCTCAAAAGCGGAGGAGTCGCAAGTGACCTGTATTTCAGTGCAGTTTTGAATGAGCAGTTGCAAAGCCATTAAAACCTGCGCACATGGTCCCAGGACAGTTCGTGCGGTTCTTTTCTGCTTTGCGCATATCCTATAGCGATCGAAATAAGATAACGTTCATCTTCTTCCATCTGCAAAGCGGGGCGCATATGATCGGGATTGTCTTCTTCAAAAGAGCGACGGCTCATACCGACAATGCAGGAGGAGAGTCCCAGTTGCTCTGCAGCCAGGCAGACCGATTGCGTCGCTATGCCTGCGTCCATGGCAGCGTAACGAGATGGCACTGAAGATATGACCAGAATCAAGGGTGCTCCATAAAAGAGATTTTTGGCCCCCCGCTCTTTCATTCTTTCCAAAGCGGCTTGATCCAAACGCTCATATGTACGGTCAGAGATCTGTTGAATCAGATCCTCATCTGTAATCAGAGAAAAACGCAGTGATTGAGCATTGATCGCTGTAGGTGAGGCCAGGGCTGCCTCCAACAATTTTTCCACATCTTCCGGCAAGACTTTTTTATCCGAAAAATCCCGGCAACTGCTGCGTTTTCTAATTGCATCCAAACAATTCATATATCTGTCCTTTCTTCAACAATGTTTATACTCAATATCCTACCACTAAGTCTTAAACCCGGTTAATTTTTTTGGCATGCTTTATCTTTATAAGCTAGAATTGAATATAATCAAAACACAGCTGAACAAGCACCTTTGTAAAAGGAACAGTGTTCAAAAGGCAACGAGGCAAAAAGTGCAAATTATCAACTTGAAAGAAGCTATAAATAACGGAGCAAGCGCTTCCGGTCTGATCTATGTAAATTCCGAACCCCAAATTCGGCCGGGACGCAAAGACTATATTCTCGGTGATCTGATGTTTAAGGGTCAGATCGTTCAGTTTCGTTCCTGGGAAGATGATGTTCTGGAAATTCTGAGAGACCACGGCAAGGGAATCTATGTGGCGGAAACACTCGGCCAGGAATACAAAAGTTTTTCTTATCTCAATATCCGTTCCATTGACTTGTATGTCGGTGATGAAGTAACTGAGGAGGATTTTCAGGATCGCATACCGAGTGGAGAACTGGAAGGCAAATGGGCTGATGTCCTGGAGCAGTTGCAGGAGCGTGGACTCTCAGATGTCTGCATCCGGCTGATCAAGGATGTCCTGAATGACCCCGAGCTCGATGGTCGCTTTTTTACAGAAGGTGCCGCCGTAAAACACCATGACAACCAGATCGGTGGCTTATGGAACCACACCAGCAAGATGCTGAGAATCCTGGTAGCCTTGCTCGATAACAATAAGGAGCTCCTGCCTTCTGTCGATCTGATGACTTTTTCCGTAGTAGTCCATGATATTGGCAAAGTGTTCGAATATGATGCCCTGTCCATGTCTGAACACTGGTACGCAAACCATCGGGTACGCGGGATTGAGTTTTTGGTAAAATACCGAGAACGCATATTTGAAACATTCAGTGAAAACTTCTACCGCCAGGTACAGGCTGTCATAGCAGGCCATCACGGAGAATATGGTGACAGGCCTAC
>JAAYEX010000009.1 GCA_012728535.1 Clostridiaceae bacterium
CAGCAGAACGCTGGGATCAGGCTTTGGAAGAATGTGGACTAAGCAGTGAATTATATACCCGCGAGCGTAGTACGGATGAAGTTCTTCCCTGGGACCACATGGATATACGTGTTAATAAACGGTTCCTGCTGCGAGAGCTCAAGTTGGCCCGCGAAGGGAAGACGACTGATTCCTGTATGGATCTCTGTAGCTATTGTGGACTGCAGGGAGAAGATTGCGGCATCTGCGTTCAATGGCAGAATAAGCCGGCCGGTATCCACACGACATCTGACAAGGCTGCTGAACATGCTCCTGTAGATTCTGCGAATGAAGAAGCTGTCGACCCGAAGGAGAATGCTGATCCGGCGCCTACTTACAAAGTACGTTTATTCTATGAGCGAAGCGGCGCGCCTGTTTATTTGGCACACCTTGATATGATGCGTCTCTTTGAACGTGCGTTGGCCAGAGCAGAATGGCCACTGGCCTGGAGCGACTTGGCATATAATCCCAGACCTCAACTTGTTTTTGCTCTGCCTGTGGGCTGCGGAATTGAGAATCGCTATGAACCCTTTGAGCTGGAGCTTACTGAGAAAATTGATCTGGATGCTGCTGTTTCACGTCTTAATTTGTGTCTCCCGGATGGTTTGAGCATCAGGCATGCTGTATACACTGAGTCAGGTCGGAAGAAGAGTATTATGTCTTTAGTTGAAAAGGCTGAATATGAGTTTATCGGCAGTGGTGTCGGCGCAGCTTATGAAAGTGTTTTTAGCGGTGAGCCTGTGATAATTTCAAAAAAGCGCAAAGGCAAGACACGCGAGGTTGATCTGTCAGCTCAGATTTTTGAAACTAAAAGTGTATCTGCTGATCAAATCCGACTTATAAGTACTGCCGGCAGTCAGGATAATATGAGACCGGACAGTCTTATTCAGGCATTACAGGAAGCCGGTGTATTGTCTGAAAAGGCGGCAAACAATATTCAGGTAATTCGGCACGCTGTTTATCTTTCCGATGAGAGGGCTTAGTGTGTATAATGTCTTGATGTGTATTAAATTAACTTGTAAATATAGAGACAAAGAAAAGGATTGTTTATTCAGATAAAACAGGAGTGATGCAGTGATCAAATTGGCAACCGTTTTTCGAGATGGCATGATCCTACAACAGGGTGTGGTCAGTCGTCTATATGGCTTTGCACCGGAGAAGAGCAGAGTGCATCTGAAAATTGAGCGTCTGGCTTTAGACGAAGCCAGCGCCCTGGAAAATGCCGGTCGTTACGGAATTATCTACGAAGAGGATGATGTCACTGAACGAGATGGCTATTTTCAGATAAAACTTCCCGAATTGGAAGCTTCCTTCGATAAATATAAAATCTCAGTGTCAACCACTGAGCATGAAATTATTCTTCAAGATGTTTTGGTCGGAGAAGTATGGCTGGCTGCCGGCCAGGACAATATGGCTCAAAAAGTGCGCGACTCTGACGTGGAAAGACTATTAGATAAAGCTATTAATCTTGAGAATATACGCTTTTTCCAAATGAATGAAAATGGTCTTAACGACAAGACACCCATGTACAGTCCTCACCCACTTGGTGAGGCGGCAGATGCCTTTTGGCTGCGTGGTGATCAGGTGCATCTGGCCAAAGATGTCTCAGCGGTAGGTTTTTCATTTGCCTGGAATATATCTCAGGCAATAAACGTTCCGATCGGTATTATTAATGCTGCCTGTTCCGGTACTCATATTCACTCCTGGCTGCCTCGTGAAGTTTTGGAGAAGGAACCGGTTATGAAGAGTCATGTACGCGAGCTTAAGCTCTATAGAGATGACGAAAGCTGGAACCAGGAGTCCGTTGAGCGTACAGCGAGGGAACAGGAAGTTGATGATTCATTTGCCAGACGCCGAAGCGCACGCCCTCAGACAGCTGCTTTGCTTGATGGACGCCAGCCCGACACACAAGATCCAAGTCCAAGAATTATTCCCCGTCCCCAAGTAAGGCGAACTCTGATGCATAAGCGCACGGTGCCTTTGGTACGTGCTTTTGATCCGAAAAATCAACCGGGAGCTATGTTTAATCATAAGTTATCCCCACTTGTCGGATTGGCTTTGCGCGGTATTCTCTGGCTTCATGGGGAAAGTGACGTAGACAGCCCTGACTATTACAGTAAAGCACTGGAGCAGTTGGTCATTTCATTTAAGGAGTTGTTTATTCCTGCGGATGCCAAGCTTCACTTCGTATATGCTCACCTGCAATCATATCTTTACCGAGCTTTGGGGCCTTACGATCTCGCGATTTTTAACGAAATGCTGACCAGCTGTCATCATAGTCTGGATATTTCCTGTGGTCTGGTAACACAGTATGACCTGCCTCTTGATTATGAAAAAGATGAAAGTGTATGTCTGGCGCTGACTCCCTGGGCCAAGCTGCAGCTAGGTGCGCGCATGAGCCTGATAGCTCGAGGACTTTGCGGTGAAGACGGCATCTCAACATCCGCGCCTGAACCTGTTTCCCTGGAACAGGTAGGCAATAAATGGATGATAAACTTCACATCCACTGCTGTGCAGGGTGGCGGCTTGCGAATGCCTGCCGGAGAAACTGAACTCAGAGGTTTTTCCGTGTGTGGTGAAAACCGCGTCTTTGTTCCTGCAAAGGCGCGAATTCTGTATGGAGTCAGAGTTTTAGTCTGGCATGAAGAGATAGACAGGCCGGAATCTTTGATCTACGGTTTCGATAATTTCAACAGTTACGCCAATTTATACGGCTCTGATGGACTTCCGGTAGTGCCCTTCCGTTTGGATCTTGATGAATCACTGTTTCTTAACCCGACACCTTGGGCAGACATGAACAGCCTGGAACATTTTGTCTGGAAAAAATCTATTGATGAAGATGAAGCGAGGGTGAAAAAACAAGACTGGCCTGAAAGGGAAGATCTTTGGCAGGTCTGGCGCGGTCGCGGCAGATTGTCCGCTTTGGAAGCACGCAGTGTTGATTCGTGGAAAGGTTTGGTTCTGGAATATCGTAACGCCGATGATCGCGTTCTTGAATTCGGTCCTTATCTGGACTACGCATCTGCCTACCCGCCGCTTAATCTGGAACCATACAGCCGTATGAGTCTGACTTTGTACAATCCTGATCACAGAGAGAAGAGATTGATTTTAAGAATAGAAGATGCGAATGGTGTAAAGTATGAAGCATCGCCACAGATTATTAAGGATGATTTCCGTGATCAAAGCCTGCTCTGGCTACTCGATGAAATCACTGTCAACCGCGCTCAGATTGTGAAGCTCAGCTTTCAACTGAATGACCGTGGCGGGACCGGCAAGCTGAATTTCCAGCGTATTGATTTCTCCGGTTTTGATCCTTCAGCCGAGTTTGCTTTACAGGATTACGGACGTTAAGAGATAACACAAAAGGGAGAATACAGTTAATGAAGAAGATGGATTCTGTGCCGAAATATTTTGATCCGGCAGCTGAAGAAGAGAGAATATATGAGATGTGGATGGAAAGCGGAGCCTTTCATGCTGAAGCGCCATCTGATAAACGTCCCTTTACAATTATGATGCCGCCGCCAAACATTACCGGCGTTTTGCATATGGGGCATGCCCTTGATACCTCAATTCCGGACGCTTTAATTCGCTATCATAGACTACTTGGAGACAATGCTCTGTTTCTGCCAGGGACAGATCACGCTTCTATAGCCACAGAAGCGAGAGTAACAGCCGCTATTGAAGCCGAAGGTCTCAGCAAAGAAGAATTAGGACGCGAAGGATTTTTAAAGCGCACCTGGAAGTGGAAAGACCAGTACAACAACAGAATAATTGATCAACAGAAAAGACTGGGAATATCCTGTGACTGGGACCGGCACCGCTTTACCCTGGACGAGGGTCTGTCGAAGGCGGTAGTGGAAGTTTTTGTACGCCTTTATGAGGAAGGATTAATCTATCGCGGTGAACGCATGATTAACTGGTGCCCCGGTTGCCTGACTTCGATCTCCGACATAGAAGTCGAACATGAAGAGCAAGAGGGAGCGCTATATTATATAACATATCCTTTTGTTGGCAAAGAGGGTGGAATATCCATTGCGACAACCAGACCCGAAACCATGCTGGCAGATACTGCAGTTGCTGTTAATCCGGAAGATGAACGTTTCAAACATCTGCTGGGCTGCAATCTGCACCTGCCTTTAACCGATCGGATTATTCCAATAATTGCTGATGATTATGTTGATACGGAGTTTGGTACCGGTTGTGTCAAAATAACGCCTGCCCATGACCCGAACGATTATGAAGTTGGGTTGAGACATGGTCTTCCAATTATCTCCATATTGACAGATACAGCAAACATGACGGAAGATACCGGAAAATATGCCGGCCTGGATGTTATTTCCGCTCGCAAGGCTGTTGTTGCAGATCTGAAGGACCTTGGGCTCCTGACGGAAGTGGAGGAGATCAGGCACAATGTGGGAACCTGCAGCCGTTGTGGCAGTCTGATCGAGGCAAAGCCTTCTTTGCAGTGGTTTGTAAAAATGGAACCGCTGGCGAAACCTGCAATTGACGCCGTTAGAAATGGCGAAACAGATTTTGTGCCACAACGTTTTGAAAAAATATATTTTAACTGGATGGAAAATGTCAGAGACTGGTGCATTTCACGTCAGCTCTGGTGGGGACACCGCATTCCGGCCTGGTATTGCAATGATTGCGGCGAACTGATTGTCTCTCGAGAAGAGCCGACAAAATGCCCTAAATGTAATTCTTCCGACTTGACAAGAGATGAAGACACTCTCGATACCTGGTTTTCTTCTGCAC
>JAAYEX010000058.1 GCA_012728535.1 Clostridiaceae bacterium
GCCCAGTAACTGGCATAAAGACCGCTGCGCGCAGCTGATTGCTAAAATTGCTGATCAGATCGACTGCCAGGGTCTGATCATCCAGTGGGAAGGTGGCGGAAACGCTGCTATTGACGGCATGCTTACAGCGCAGAACGCTGAACGTCGTGGCATTAAAGCCTCACTGCTGACATTCGAATTCGGTGGTAAAGACGGTACGGAAGGACAACTTCTGGTTGACGACGTACCCGAGGCAGATGCAATTGTCACAACCGGCAGCTGGGAACGTCCGGTGCATTTGGAAGCTGTTGAAAAAGTTTATGGTGGAACAAACCTTAGGCTTGACAGAGAGAGCGGCGGCTTTTTCCCTGAAGGGACAAGTGCCTTGGATTTCAGAACCAATGTTCATATGTATATGGGTGGTAACCAGTCCGGCTATAGCCGTATAACTGCTCACGCCTATTAGATGTAATTTACTGCCTGACTTTTTGAGAGAAAGGTCAGGCAGTCATTTTTTATAAAGGAAAAAAGATGCAAAGAGACTATTCAGAATTTAACATCGGCCGCCTTATTTATGGACGCGGTTCCATAGCATTCTTAAGGCAGTACTCTGGCAAGAATGTTGCAGTGATTTATGATAGCAATGTTCTTGATGAAGCAAAGCAGGAGAGTCTCAAAGAATTAATCGGCGGTGATCTACGCTTTATTGCCGATATTTCAGCAGAACCTGCATTTTCAGATATTCAGAAGGCTTTGGAAGAATTGGGTGATTTCGAGCCGGATCTTTTTGTCGCTATCGGTGGTGGTTCAGTAATGGATATGACCAAAGCGGTGTGGCTGTATCATGACCACCCCGGCCTAGCCTTTGAAGATGCCTTCAAGCCTTTCCAACTGCCGAAACCTACAGGAAAGTCATCAATAGTTGCAATTCCCACGACAAGTGGAACCGGTTCAGAAACAACTTGTGCCGCGGTATTTACAAATGATGAAACTCAGGAGAAACATCTCATTCTCGGTTTTGAAATAGTGCCGGAAGTAGCTATCCTGGATCCTGATTTTACAGACACATTACCGAAAACAATTGCAGCACACACAGGTATGGATGCCCTCTCTCACGCGATCGAAGCTGCAGTGTGCATTGTGGCTTCTCCCATCGTTATATCTACTGCCTTGGGAGCTACTATTGACATCCTGCAGAATTTGCCGATTTCCGTTAATGAGGATGATCCTGAGAAACGCGGAAGGGCGAGAGAACTGGTACATTACGCAGCAACAATGGCCGGAGTTGCAATCAACAACAGCAGTGCCGGACTGGCGCATGCGCTGGACCAGGCCGGACCTTACTTCAACATTCCACACGGTCTGATTTGTGGGCTCACGCTCCCTTACACTACAGCCTTCCACTCACCTCATCCGGTTTATGCGGAATTGGCGACCCGTTTGGGTTTGGGCGGGGCTGACGACAGTGAGAAATGCCAGGCCCTGGTAGATTATCTTTGGGATTTTAATACTGAAGTCGGTATTGCCCACAGTTATTCGGAGCTTGGAGTCGACGAAAAAGAATTTTTTGAGAAAATATCAGACTTTGCAGCAATAGTGGAACACTCTATGGCAGCCAGGCTTTCGCCCAGACAACCTTCAGTTGAGGAAGCTGAAGAAATTTTGCGTGCAGCCTATTACGGTGAAAAGCCTGAAGTTAAGTAGCACTAATAGTATTTAAAACAGGATGGAGACATCCTGCTTCTATGGCCTCGAGAAGAAGAAAACTCGAGTCATAAGAACAACGAGATAAGTGAGGTATATATGGAATCCTACACAGTAGCAGTAACCGTTGCTGAGAAAAAGCTCGAGAAGATGGAGCTCCCGCTAAAAAAACCGGTAGGAACTGAAGTCTTAATCAAAGTAGACAGCGTAGCACTCTGCACCTTAGAGCAGCGTGTTTACACAGGAGTTATGAAATATTGGCCCTTCGCCAGTGGCCATGAGTTTTCCGGCGTCGTAGTAGAAGTCGGACCTGATGTTACTTCAATCAAAGCGAATGACAAGGTGGCTGCCCGTGCATTAACTCAGTGTGGTAATTGCCACTACTGCAGATCGGGCATGGAGAATCTTTGTGTTTCCGGCTTCCAGGCATCGACTCACGAAGGTCTGAATGGTCCCGGCGGCCTGGCAGAATACGTTATCTTCCAGGAGCAGGCCGTTTACAAAATGTCTGATGATGTCGACCTCGGTCATGCTGCTCTGGTAGAACCGCTGGCATGCTGCATTCATAGCATTGGACAAGCAAAAATCGAACTTGCTAACGATGTAGTGGTAATGGGCGCAGGTATCATGGGTATCTTCCATACACAGTTGGCCAAACTGAAGGGAGCACGAGTCATAGTTACTGAGTTGAATCCCGATCGTTTGGAAATAGCAAAAAAGGTGGGTGCAGATGTCCTCATCGATTCGGGTAAAACCGATCCGGTAGAGAAAATCAAAGAATTAACAGACGGCAGAGGAGCCGATGTGGTTATTTGCACTGTTCCGGCAGCAGCTGCTGCAGAAGAAGCAATAGCCATGGCCGGCAAGAAGGCAAGGGTTGTACTTTACACATCTTTCCATCCCAAAAAACCTTCACCCACAATCCCGCTGGATCTTAACCAGGTTCATTATTCTGAAGTGGAAATCACCGGTTCTGTTAACCCCAAGGTCGTTGATTTCTATACAGCTTCCAGGCTCCTGTCGCATAAGATCTTAGATCCGTCCGCAGTTATAACAGAGGAAGTCCCGTTCAGTAATCTTGAATATGCCTTTGAACGTTCATTAGATCCGGCTTCCTACAGAATAATGGTCAAGTTTTAAATTTATGTGTTTCATCGGAGACTTAGCTTTATCTCCGGTGAAGAATATAGAAGAAGAATAAGAAAAGAGGAAATTTATGGAGAAGAAGAAATTAGGCCTGGTAGACAGCACAGCTGTACTAGTAGGCGGTATGATCGGAAGTGCTATCTTTGCTCTTTCCGGCGTTACAATTGTGCAGGCAGGCTCTGCAGCGATACTATCATGGGTTGTCGCCGGCCTGATCCTGTTTGGCTATGGTTTGCTGAATGCTGAGCTTGCTACAAAATATCCGCAATCAGGCGGTGTTTTCGTGTTCCCGGCAAAAGTACTTGGAAAAACTGAAAAGAGCAGCCGTCTCTGGGGCTGGATTTCAAGCTGGGCGTATTTGTTCGGATGCTGGGGAGGCGCGGCTTTCTCCGCCATCTTCGTCAGCGTTTACCTTGGTGTTGCCTTCCCGGTTTTCAATAACTATCAGGCTCTGATCGCAGTAATCACCATGATTGTCTGTGGTGTTCTTAATGTCTTTAACATTTCAGTAACAGGCAAAGCAAATACACTGCTGACCGCACTCCTTGGTCTGGCAATTCTGATGTTTGTCGGTGTTTCTTTCGGTTCAGGTGAGTGGAGCGGAGAACTGTTTTCTCCTTTCTTTACCCAGGGAGCCGGTGGCGCAACAGGCTGGATCAGTGCAATTCCGATTGCAATGGTAGCTTATGGTTCAATTGTTGCCGTAGCATTTATGGTTGGTGAAATCAAAGATCCGGAAAAGAATGTCCCGCGTTCTACATTCTTGGCAATGATCATTGTTATCGCTCTTTATGTGCTCGCTATTATTGCTGTACTTGGACTCGTTTCAACACAGTATTTCCTGGATAATCCGGACATGGCTTATATACCGATGTATGCGGCTGCTTTTGCTAAGCTTATGGGTACTCCCTGGGTTGTGCCCCTGGTCTCTATTGCAGCGGTCTTGGCATTAATCACAACGATTCTGGTTTTGATAACCTTGTCAGCCAGAACCATTCAGGCTACAGCAATTTCCGGAATTCTGCCAAGAGGACTTGGCAAGAACCACAAGAAGACAGGTGTACCCGTTAATGCGACTATCCTGATTACAGTCTTGTTCGGGGCACTTGCAGCTTTCCCGTCAGCTGTAAACGAAATTATAAACCTTGGAGCCCTGTGTAACGCTCTGGTTGTTGCAATTATCTGCGTAACAGTAGTTGCTTCGCGCAAGAAAGGCACCGACCTTGAACACTTCAAGGCACCCGGTGGAAATATTCTTCCGATCGCTATGCTTGTTATCATCGTGGGCAGCTATGCTCCTGATGTGATTGGCGGCGGCTGGCAGCTATGGGCAGCGACTGCTGCATATTTTGCAGTAGGTATGCTGGTCTACTTTGTCGGAACAAAATACAGAGAGAAGAATGACCCCGTCTTAGAGTCTGAAAGATTATTCTAAAGATCATCAGACAAAAACTCGATATGGCACATCACTTTTCCAAGTGATGTGCCATAAAACTATAGGAAGGAACTGCTGAGCATGGATTGGATCAAAGAGAAATATTGCCCGATAGAAGAAAGCTGTATTGTTGCAGGCAATTTAGACGGATTGCATTTAGGTCAAATGGCCATGATAGATAAACTGGAAGAAATTGCCGGCCAACGCGGCCTTGCATCTGCGCTCATAAGCATTGATAGAGATAACGCAAAAAATGGTCCAAAATGTTTAACCTCTGAACTGGAGAAATTCTCATTATTAGAAGATAGAAAGATCGATGCACTTATTTCACTGGATGTTGAAGAGCAGCATCTTGAAGCAGCCTTGGTCAACAAGCTGAAGCAGCTGGGAGTGAAAATTGTAATAATTGAAGAGGATGATGACCAGCTTGGATTGTTTGAAAAATATGCAGATGCATTAAATTACGAGATTCTGCGGTGTGAGCCTCTTACTGTGGATGGAGAAGTTGTCAGAAACGAGAGAATCGCAGACGCCGTAATAACTCATGATTATGAACTGATAGAGAAATTTTTGGGTCGCCCCTACAGCATTGGTGGCAGAGTAGTACTTGGCAAGCAAAAAGGCAGAACTGTGGGTATGCCCACAGCGAATATCGATTATGCAGCAAATAAACTATTGCCGCCGGATGGTGTATACGGGGTCATCAGCATGATTGACGGGGTGCCCTTTAAGGGAATGGCAAATATAGGAAGACGTCCTTCAGTTGATGATTTTGACTACATTACCGTGGAGAATTTCATCCTGGATTTCTCACAGAATGTGTATGGAAAAGTTTTAATGATGGACTTACATGCTCATATCCGGGATGTAGTAAAGTTTAACAACCTGGAAGAAGTGCAGGAGCAGGTAAAAAAAGATATTCAATCTGTTCGGGATAAACTCGAAAGAAAATTTGTTCAATATACGGGAGAAAAAATATGAATACTAAACACAGAATGAACCATATTTTTCAGCCGGATGGCCGCTCCTTGATCCTGGCAATGGATCATGGTGGGAACTTCAATGTTCTACCGGCCCTGAAAAATCCGGAAAAAATAATCAGGCAATGTGCTGCAGCCGGAGCAGATGCCTTCTTAGCTACTGTCGGCATGCTGGATAAGTTTGCAGACAGCTTTATGGGCAAGGGCGTCATCTTGCGCGTGGACGGGGGCGTTTCACATCTTGGTGCAAGAGATAAAGCCATGAAAATTGTTGTTACCCCCGAGCAGGCTGTGGCTATGGGAGCAGACTCTATCATTACCATGTCTTTTCCCGGCTCAGTTTTCGAAAACGAAGTGCTTACAAATCTCTCGCGGACTATTCAGGAAGCTCACCGCTGGGGCCTTCCTGTCACTGCTGAAGCCTTGCCTCGCGGTTTCGAAGGCGGCGAAGACGCCCGTTCACCTGAGAACATTATCTTTTCCTGCCGCCAGGCTGTTGAGCTTGGGGCTGACATAGTTAAAACTGAATATACAGGCGACATTGAAAGCATGCATGAACTCTGCGAAAGTGTTTATGCACCTGTAGTTATTCTGGGTGGCTCGAAGAAAGTATCTGAACGCAAGCTTTTGCAGGATATTCATGATGCAATGCAGGCAGGAGCTGCCGGCGTAGCTATGGGAAGAAATATTTGGGGCCATGAAACTCCCGAGAAGTACATTTCTGCCATTTCCAAAATTATTCATGAAGATGCTTCAGTAGAACTGGCACTTAAGGAATTGAATTAACTGAGTTTTCAGTCCGGTTTCTGATATTTAATGTTTAAACAAAAATTAGGTGTTTTCTGTAAAGAGAGCACCTAATTTTCTAAAACCCCCATATATTGCTTGGCGGAGCAAGGAGGAGGCTTTATATGACAAAAGAACGATTTACAGTTTATGCAATTCGCCATGGTTTAACTCATCGAAACCTCAATCATGAGATTCTGGGATCAAAACTCTGTAGTGAACTCCTCGATGAAAGTGTAGCTTTAATCAAAGGGCGAGAAGAAAGAGGGATCGTTCCGAAAGTCAGCAGCTTATGGTGTTCGCCACTGATGAGGGCAGTAACTACTGCAAAACTTTATTTCCCCGGCATGGATATAGAGTTAAAAGACTCTCTGGCAGAGCGTGACTTTGGCGAGTGGGATGGCCGGCCGGTAGCCGAGCTTAAGACTGAGTCTGAATTTATTATTTTCGCGGAGACGAACGGACGTACCAGGCCACCCGGCGGTGAAACCTACGATGATTATCAGGAACGGATGAAGCGCACCATAACTGATATAAAGTCTTTGGCGCAAAAAAGCCCCGATTCTTTCCCGTTGGCAATGATTTTTCACACCGGACCCATCAGATCATTGTCTGAGTATCTTCTTCCGGAAGACCATGCATTATTTCGTTATCTCTCTCCTGGAGCGGGTGGATTAAAATTTGACTTTACTCTAGACCCGTTTACTGTCATTAAGGCAAGTGAGCTGTTTACAGATGATACTCCAATTGAGAAGACTCCATTATGGCAGGATTGAGGAGAGTAGCTGGTCAGAATCGTCTGTTTCCAGCCAGGCCAGCAGCAGGTCGACAACGCCCCCGTAGCTCTTTACGCCCTCTGTTTCACGGTTGGCTTTGAGATAGGCATCGTTTATTTGTGTTGATACCTCGGCAACCGGTGTTTCATAAGCTTCCCAATAAATGTATTCACTTTCCAAATCACGTGCGATAGCCTCAGTCACAGTATCCGTATATGCCTGACTCCAACGCTCACGGTCTTCAGC
>JAAYEX010000059.1 GCA_012728535.1 Clostridiaceae bacterium
ATCGGGCAGAGTGCTCCTGGTTCCGTCGGTCCAGACAGGCAGGGGCAGGGAACGATAAACGTGCAAAAGGGCATAGGCAGCTCTATAAAATCTGCGTGGATCCAGGTCCCGTATACCGGCAAAAAACTCCTCTGTTTTACCGAAGACGACGGCACGGGGTAAAGCGCTGATTACAGTCTCAACATCAGTTAATCCCGGTTCATTGTTTGAAATCAGATCCTGAGAAGAAGAAATGTTTCTCAGATATACCCGCATTTCCCGGTAGAGGGCGTAGCCGTGCTTGGTAAAGGTAAGCTGCTTCGCGCCGCTGATTATTAGCAGAAGTCCGGGAAGAAGCAGGATGAGAGGCCAACCCGTCCTGGTATAAGTACTGAGCAACAAAGCAAGAACGACATCAAGTAGTCCTAAGATTTGGAAGCTTAAACGCTTGAATACAGTTAGAATTCTATTTACCCAGCCCAGTTGACGAAAGTCATTCAGGACCAACTCCTGAAAAGATTTGTAACGTTCCTGAAAGTCACGATGCTTTTGCAGGCCTCGTGTTTCACGTCTTAGTTGTTGCGCAGCCAGGACAGGATTAGGATCTTCAGTCGGATCAAAGAGCCACTGTAAAAGATAGGCTTCCCAAGCGGTAAAGTTGGAAAAGTCATCTCTGCCGGGATAATTCCAGACAATAATCTCATCCTCCCAGGTTAGTTCCCGTTTTGTCATCAAACTGAGCAGGCTGCTTAGGATGTCGCGCCCATCATTTTTTTTATCCATTAATATTTTCAGATACACCTCCGGTGTCAGGGCTATTTCCAGAGAGTGATCACGTTTGCTGTGGAGCCAGGGTAAGCGACGAAAGAAGGCGATAAGCAACCAAATTGAAAAACTGAAAATGCTGGAGATAATTATAATAGGTTGCAAGAATTGACGCATGCGCGCACGGTTGTGCAGTGAATTGATTTGCCCCCGAGCTTCCTCCAAACGTTCCGGTATAGGCTTTTGGCTCGTCGTATCCGTCAGTGTGGAAAAAGCGCTTCGGGGCGCCGTGAGCAGAAGCGCTGTCTTGCTTTCCACTGTAAGTTGTCCCTGAGAGCGATACATAATGGAGTTCTCAGTTTTATTCAGCTCAATAAAGGGGGTAGAAGAAATCGTTACGGATTTCATATCTTCAATGGATAAATTAGCTGGCAGCTGAACAGACCACTCCGCAAAAGCTGCTACAAGGCCCACGGGAAGAGATGACATGGGCCCTTCCATTATGGCCAGGGTGTCCCGCTTAGCAACTCCACGGTTCCATTCATAGGAAATGTGGATATTGTGCTCACCGGGGCCGAGGGGAAGATTCAGTGTCAATCTGGTTTCTCTCAGAGTAGAGCTGCTGCGATAAGAGAAATTCTGGGCAATAGTTTCGTCATAAGCCGGAATAGATACAAAATTTTCACTTGTATCAGAGCCGAAGTATTCCAATGTTTGCAGTTGGGAGTTGCCTTCTGTCGGATTACGCAATACCAGAGGAAGTTGTTCTATGTTATTCAATACGGTGAAACTAATCGTTTCGTCGACAAGTACACGACCGTCCTGTAAGAGTCGAACGTTAACGGAGTCGCGATTAAAGACCAGATTCTGTGAGCTGTCAGAGCTCGCCTGCGAAGTGAAGCCAATACCAAGAAAAACGGATAGGAAAACAAGAGACAGGATAAAAAAAAGAAATAATCCGTCCCTGAATATTTGTTTTTTAGCCCCATGCCTCAGCTCCACATGATCTCCTTCTTTTAGCTTGCAGGCAACTGTCTGCAATTAAGA
>JAAYEX010000060.1 GCA_012728535.1 Clostridiaceae bacterium
CTACGCTGAAATTTTTCACTTCCAGGCCGGCTTCATCACTTGAAAGCTGTCGGACTTCCTTGATGTCAACCACTCGCTCCATCTTCCGGCCGACCATGCGACCGGCGATGTCCACGACAGTTACTTCATCCGTAGAAACCTGATCAACCAACTCGCCGTCGCGCAGTATTGTCAAGCTGTCGGCAATAGCCATGACTTCGTCTAGTCTGTGGGTAATAAAAATAATTGCGATGCCCTGCTGGGCGATTCTTTGCATGATTTGGCAGAGACGCTCAGCTTCACTTTCCGTTAGCACAGCTGTCGGTTCGTCGAAGACCAGCAGTTTGATACCGGTTTTGTCGATCTCGCGCGCGATCTCTACGAACTGCTTATAACCAATGGGAAGTCCGGCAACCTTGACGTATTCTTCGATGTTTAGACCGATGCGCTTTAAAGCCTTATTGGCATCGTCTCTCATCTTTTTGCGCTCCAAAACATCTAATGCCGGTCCCAGAATTTTCGAGAATATTGTTGGCGTACCGATTTCGCGGCCTACCTTGATATTTTCAGTAATTGTAAAATCCGGAATCAGCATAAACTCCTGGTGAACCATACCTATGCCGTAGTTCATGGCGTCATGCGGATTCATGATTTCAACTTTTTCACCTGCTATTTTTACTTCCCCTTCGAAACCACCTGTAGAGTGGATTACAGGCATGCCAAAAAGCACATTCATCAATGTGGACTTGCCGGCACCGTTCTCTCCGACTAAGGCATGGATTTCTCCGGGCTTTACTAGAAGGTCTACATCTTTAAGTACCTTGTTGCCAAAATACTCTTTGCTAATCCCCTTCATTGATAGAACTGCTTGCTCACTCATCTCTGCACTCCTTCGGTTCTGATTAAACAGACACACCGACTCCTTGCGGGAGCCGGTGTGCCAAAAAACACTTACAAATCCACCGTCTTAATCAGTGCTTATTCGATGTCTTGACTAAAGTCTACAAACGGAGCAAGCAGCAAATAGAAGTTGTCGAGCTCTGTGTCATCTTCCGTGACATAATTTGAAAGTACGATTTCACCGGCCTGATACTCTGCCGAGACCTTTTTGATCGCGCGCTCGAGAGCTTCCGGATTGTGACGTTCAGTGAAGACGCCTTCGCTGTATTCGATAGCATATTCAACGCCGGCTTCAAGCATCAACATGTTTGCGGGGACACCCCAGGTTGACATACGTTCTTCCTGACCTGCATCCAAGAGTTTTTCCTGGATTGATTTCAGCATGTACTTTACATCGCCTTCGTGTCCGGTTACGTCAATGTTCAACGCTGCGGGATACGCGTGATACGGGCTCGGGCAGCACTGCTGCGGATAAATCGCTCCGCCCTTGAGGACTTCGCGGATCAGAGGTTCTTGCAATCCACAGTTGGTTGAGAAGAAGGCCGTGTCAGCACCGTATTGCTCGATTTTCTTCGGCACATCTTCAACGATGAACTGTTGAGCGCCTGACATGCCGGAGTCACCGGTTGGGTCGGGGGCTTCTACGTCCATAAACTCAATGCCAAGCTCTTCACAGGTGTCAATCATGATCTGACGACGTGCTGCGATTGTGGTATAGCCGAGGTGGCGCGGGAATGAATAATGCAACAGGCGAGTTGCACCCATACGAGCTGCTTCTTCCGGAATCGTACGTCCCATAGAAAGCTCGTCAACCAGCATAGCTATGTCTGATTTCTCAGAAATTACAGCAGGATCTTCTGCGACAACACCGGTGACAAAGAGCATATCGGGATTTGTCTCACGGACCTTATCAATAGCTGCAGCTGTACCGGGAACTGCCTGCACGAATACAATTGCTTTAACTTTTTCGTCGGATGCCAGCTGTAAGACACCTTGGATTACTTGTTCTACTTCGGAAGAGAAGTTGTCAGGATAAGTTGCATGGACGATTTTGTCAGCACCATACTTTTCAATCATCTTCTGCGCAGCCTGATATTCTTCTTCACCCTGAGAGACTGTGCCTGTGTAGATGGCGATTTTATAATCGTCGCCTGTTTCAGGATCACTTGGTTCTTCCGGTTCTTCCGGATCTTCAGGATCGTCTACGGGGTCTGTTGCCCCAGGTTCACTTGCCTGCGGTGTGGTGGTGTCAGGTTCGTCGCTGCCTCTACAGGCGACTACTGAGAGGACCATCATCAGGGCTAGCAAAACTACAATAATTCTTTTGGCCATTTTCTTTCCTCCAGTCCACATCATTATGGGCTGATGTGGATCTTCCTCCGTCCTACGGAGTTGATTTGCCTTGGCAAATCTGTGAACAATTGCTTGATTGCCGCTTCTCGGTGGACTAAAGATGCGAATTGATAGCTATGCAATCATACATTTTCATCAAATATGAAGAAAATATGAACTAAGTATAATTTTGCATATTAAGCTTGTCAAGTGAAAACTTGACTAATTCTTAACGCTCAAGCTTGACAATCGTCAGCAAATAGCATATCTAGCGGCTTACAGCCGCCGCTTCTGAAGGAATGTTTCAAAAAATAGTTAAAATCTTATATGTTTCGTGTATATAAAATTTTTGATATATGAATAATTATTCAATATAAATTACTAACTATATTATTATCTACTTATATTGTTCCATTGCGTAATCCAGAATTTCTTCGTTCAAGGCTCCGGGGAAATATCCGACAACCGAGCCGTCCGTATCAATAAAGAACGTGGTTGGCAAAGCGC
>JAAYEX010000010.1 GCA_012728535.1 Clostridiaceae bacterium
AAAAGCAGGCCATAGTACTCGTTCCGACGTTTCAGCTCCCGAATATCCTTTCCTGAGATATCAAGAGCGATAAGTTCAATCTCATGTTTTCTCAATTCTGTCAGAGCCAGATCCGTATCCTGTTCTTCAATTATTTTCAAATGATGTATAGAACCCATTGCTGCCCGCAAACTTTTATCGGTCCAGGGGGATGCGCTTGCTCCCAGCAAGACAACCTGTCTGACGTTAAAAGCATCTGCACTACGTATCAGAGTGCCCACATTGCCGGGATCTTGCACATCAATCATGATCAGGCTGTTCATCTGTTCAATATCTCTTAAGCTGCGCCGCCGAGGCTGTAGTAGTGCTAATACTCCCTGCGGTGTTTTGGTCTTAGACAGGCGCTGAAAGAGATCACTAGCCATGCAAATCAGTTGAACCTGATCCAGCTTATCAATCAGCTCTGCTGACTCCTCCCGCATGCGTGCCAGAACCCTCTCGCCTTTTTCATCATCTGAAAAGACAAGATATTCCAGATTCGCACCGGCCTTCAGAGCTTCTTCGATTTGACGCAGTCCCTCAAGCATGATCCAATTCGATTTCTTTAATTCACGTGCGCTACCTTGAAGCAGAAACTTGCGGAATAGATTATTTTTGTCAGAATCAATCGAACGCATGGTATTTCTTCCTGAACATTAAAAAGGGGGAGTGACTGCACTCCCCTCTTTAAAATTAGCAATAGCTGCTTAGTGCTTCAAAGCCTTCTGAGCAACATCCACCAAGCCTGCAAAGGCCTCTTTGTCATTGACAGCCAGATCTGCCAAAACCTTACGGTCGAGGCCGACACCTGCTGTTGATAAGCCATTCATAAAGCGGCTGTAGGACATACCGTTCTGGCGTGCTTCAGCGTTTATTCGTGCTATCCACAGACGACGGAAGTCGCGCTTTTTACGCTTGCGATCGTTGTATGCATACTGTCCTGACTTCAATACAGCCTGATTGGCAACTTTGTATAATTTACTCTTTCGGCCGAAATAGCCTTTAGCTTGTTTAATAACTTTTTTATGACGGCGACGGTTTGTTGGCCCTCTTTTTACTCTAGCCATAATATTCTCCTTAATCTCGTAACGACTTATTTATAAGGTAACAATTTGCGTAAACGCTTTTGATCTGCATCCGACACGATTACTGACTTGCGTAGCTGACGCTTACGCTTAGGCGCTTTCTTAGTCAGAATATGCTTCGTGAATGCGCGGTTACGTCTGAACTTCCCCGTCCCCGTTACTCTGAAACGTTTCTTTGACGAGCTGTGTGATTTCTGTTTAGGCATAAAATACCTCCTCCTGCTAAGTTATATTTAAAAATTCCCCTCGCTTAAGCTGTTTTTTCCTAGAATAAGCCGGGCGAAATATTTAATTAGTTCGCCTCTTAATAACTTGCCTGTATTATCGGGCAAGCAGTTATTCAGCAATAGGCGCCAGGTACATTATCATGTTCCTGCCCTCCGCCTGCGGAGCCTTATCTACTACACCGACTTCGCTGACAGCATCAGACACTTTTTGCATGACTTCATATCCCTGATGCTTAAAAGCCATCTCACGACCACGAAAACGTATAACCACTTTTACCCTGTCTCCATTTTCCAAAAAACGAATGGCATTTCTGACTTTAACGTTAAAATCATGTTCTTCTGTGGTTAGCTTAATCTGCACTTCTTTAACCTGAATGGTCTTCTGGTGCTTTTTAGCTTCGCGTTTCTTCTTGTCCTGATCAAAAGTGAATTTCCCGTAATCCATTATTTTAACTACAGGATTGTTCTTGTCCGGCGATATCAGCACTAAGTCTAACTCTGCTGCATCAGCCCTGGTAAGAGCCTCTTCAATTGGCACGATTCCTATCATTTCGCCATCTACATCGACAAGTCTGACTTCAGGAAAAGTGATTTCCTGATTAATGAGATGACCTCTGCGGCTTTGTTGAGCGATAATGATACCTCCTTTGGTTTTTCGCATAAAAAAAGCGGATTTCTTCCGCCCACACACCCACATCGTAAGATGTAGTCATTGTTGACCCCTTTACCGAAGCTGGAGGTGAGAAGCGGAAACTTCTACTTGTTATCGGATGAAAGTATACAGGGGCAAAGCTCCTGCGTCAAGCGCTTTGCCCCAAATAATACTATTAGTTACTGTTTGCCTCACTGAAGCATCATCAAAGCAGGTTAGCTTGCTTTCTTTTTCCTGTCATTGCGATGATATACCAGTTTGAAGATCTCGCCGGCCACAAAAGGAATCAGGACCAGTGATAGGATCACACCCCAGTCTCGCAGCTGCAAGGGGATTGTATGGAAAGCATCGCTCATAAAAGGCAAGTACACTACAGCTAGTGTTAATACAACCGAAAGCAATATGCCCTTGTTCAGTGTAGAGTTTGAGAAAAAGCCCAGGCCGAACACGGAGTGTCGCTCCGACCTGCTTGAATAGGCTCTGACTAATTCAGCCATAACCAGGCAGATAAAAGCATAGGTGTGGGCTCCGAATGAAGGTTGTGTACCTGCCAAAGGCATAAAGTTAAAGCCCGAAACTAATGCCCCACCACTTAAATAGACGTCAGGATAGAAGATTCTGCCCAGATTAAAAGCTGCAAATACTGTCACCATTATTGCCAGTGCTTGAATTGTAATAGAGGCTCTCATTTCCTTGTCCAGTATTTTGGCGTCAGGGCTGCGTGGCGGTAATTTCATAATGCCCTCTTCTGCTCTCTCCTGGCCAAGTGCCAGTGCGGGGAAACTATCCGTCACTAAATTGAGCCAAAGTAGCTGGATCGGCATTAAAGGCGTGTATTCAGGCCCTAAAATCATGTTTGTCAAGAATATAACCAGTATCTCGCCAATATTACAGGAAAGCAGGAAGCTGACCACCTTGCGGATATTGCTGAAGATAACTCTTCCTTCTTCAACGGCATGCACAATTGTAGAAAAGTTGTCATCGGTCAGAATCATATCAGCTGCACTCTTGGCAACTTCTGTTCCGGTAATGCCCATGGCGACACCAATATCTGCGCGTTTAAGGGCCGGTGCGTCATTAACACCGTCACCTGTCATTGAGGAAATATGACCATTTGCTTTTATGGCATCTACTATCTGGACTTTATTCTCCGGAGATACACGCGCATAAACTGAAGTATTTTCAGAAGCCAGTCGCAGTTCTTCCTTTGTCATCTTATCTAAATCAGAGCCGGAAAGAACTTCATCATCGACTTCGCGGAGATTGAGATCATTAGCAATCGCTACAGCTGTCTCCTTATGATCGCCTGTGATCATGACGACACGGATACCAGCCTCGTGGCATACCCGGATAGACTCTTTAGCTTCAGGTCGGGCCGGATCAATCATGCCCATCAAGCCGACAAATATCATATCCGACTCCATGCCCTCGAACTCAGAATTATCATGATGGCGATAGGCAAAAGCGAGTACACGCAGTGCACCTCGAGCAAACTGACTGTTCATCTCAGTTATTTCCTGCCGGCGCTCATCTGACAAATCTATCACCCCGGAAGAGGTTAATTCTTTATTGGAGCGATCAAGAATACGGTCAGGCGCACCCTTGGTCAAAGATATATAAGGCGCATCGGGCAGAGTCGTGGAGGCGACACTCATCATTTTGCGTGTAGAGTCAAAAGGCTTTTCACCTGCACGAGGGTGCTCTTTGCGCACTGCGCCAACATCTCTCGAACATCCTTTAGCGGCCGCTGTCAGCATGGCGCCCTCTGTCGGGTCACCTATCATCTGGACTACACCTTCTTCACTGCGCAAAATTGCATCATTGCATAGTATTCCAATTTCAAAAAGCCTGTCCAATACATCCTGAGATACAGATACTTCATTTTCGTCCGTACTCTTTATATCACCTTGGGGTATATAGCCTGTACCACTTACCTCAAAGACACGTTTGTCAGCATAAAGTCTGGTTACAGTCATT
>JAAYEX010000061.1 GCA_012728535.1 Clostridiaceae bacterium
CCTCCGGTCAAAATAGAGAAAGGAGCTGTCAGTGCC
The DNA here is from genome assembly GCA_012728535.1 of Clostridiaceae bacterium. Classification (GTDB taxonomy): domain Bacteria; phylum Bacillota; class Clostridia; order Saccharofermentanales; family DTU023; genus DTU032. The sequence continues at coordinate 37 of JAAYEX010000061.1, forward strand.
ATTTGCAAGGCCTTGATCTGATCCTTGCCGGGCGTGATAATTTCCTCACTGTCAATCCTGAAGCTGGTTTGGGCAGCAGCTTTCGAGATTACCCGGTCGCAGTAAACCGTATCACCATAGCGGGGGTCAATTTCACATTGCGCCTCCGGCCTGCCGGCCAAAACTCGAACTGTCCGGGTGAGATCTTGCTCCAACATGAAGACTGACCGCATAGCGATGACGGTTTTCTCCGGATCAAGCTCTGCCGGCAGATTACTGCAGAATTCAACTTCCAGCTTGAGAAGGTCCGGGTCGTCCGGATCAAAGCGGAGTAGCATCTCCTCTTCAACAAGTTTTTCCAGGGCGGCGCGAAGCTTTACTTCATCAACTTCCAGGCGTTGAGCTAAATCTCGCAGGAGGATTTTTTCCTTAAGAAAACTCTGCCCGTCCTGAAAGAGGCTTTGCTGCAAGGTATAAAGGAGGGACCCGCGCAGGCGTACCGGGTGATCGCCCGACATCCCGAAGGCTTCGGCCAGCCTTTCAGCTGTCTCAAAACCGATGCCGCGCACCCTTTGTGCCAGATAGTAGGGGTTTTGACGGATGACAGCCTCAGCTGAATCCCCCAGCTCCCTGTAAATAGTACGAATACGGGAGGGACCGATGCCATAGGGCAGCAGGAGCAGCGAAAGCTCCTGATAAGATCGTTCCTTTTGCAGGGCTTCCTGAAAACTCTTTGCCCGCTTTTTTCCGATTCCGGATATTCCGGCTATACGTTCCGGCTTCTCACGCATAATTTCCAGCGTATCACTGCCGAAAGCATCAATTAGTTTTTCAGCTGTTTTTTCGCCGATTCCCTTAATTGCGCCTGAGCTGAGGAAGGCATAAATCGCCGCTTCCGTTCGCGGAGCCTGTTTGAGCACAGAGCTGGCTGTGAACTGCAAACCATACTTGGGATGATCAGACCACTCGCCTTGAACCTGCAGGGTCTCACCCACATTAAGCGGCGGCATTTTTCCGGTCACTATTACTTCATCCTGGTCACTCAGCAATTCAATGATCGTGAAAGCATTTGATTCATTATGAAAAATGATACGCTCGACAACACCCTCCAGCTGACCGCCGGTGTCAACTGTTTCCTTGCCAAAATCGTCAGTCAGAAAGCTTTCTTGTTCCACAATCCACCTCGCCTCTTATTCTAGCCTCTACAGGCAGGATTTTGCGATACCCTTGCAGTAAATGCAAAACCGGCCGCGAGCCCGCAGGCTGTTTGCGACCGGTTTAACTGAAATCATATTATTGAATCATTCTGTGCCGCATCATTTTATGCAGGCAGCTTTTTTATGTTCCGGCTCTAGGCCCACTTTTTCGCCGAATCCAGCTGCTCCCAGGGAAGATCCAGGTCCGGGCGACCGAAGTGTCCGTAGTTTGAAACCTGCTGGTAGATCGGACGCAGCATGTCGAAGCGTTCAATCAGAGCTGCCGGACGCAGGTCAATATCTCTTCTGACCAGAGCTTCCATCTCGCCGTCATCCAGAGTTCCGCTGCCGAAGCTGCTGATCGTCAAGGAAACAGGCTGGGCTACGCCGATTGCGTAAGCCAGCTGTACCTCGCATTGTGAACACAGACCGGCCGCTACCAGATTCTTGGCGATATAACGGGCTGCATATGAAGCCGTGCGATCTACTTTCGTCGGATCCTTGCCGGAAAAGGCGCCTCCCCCATGGTGACCGAAACCGCCGTAGGTGTCACAGATAATCTTACGGCCGGTGAGACCTGTATCACCCTGCGGTCCTCCGACCACAAAGCGTCCTGTCGGATTAATCAGGACCCGTGTTTTGTCGGTGAACAAAGAGTCGTCAAGTACAGGAACGATTACATTTTTCTTCACTTCTTCGCGAACTTCCTCCAGTTCATAGTGTTCATAATGCTGTGTCGAAACGACAATAGCGTCGATATGTACCGGCTTATCTCCCTCATAGCGCACGGTCACCTGGGTCTTTCCATCAGGCAGGAGGCTATTGGTAATACCGGCTTTACGGACATCCGCCAGCTGCTTGCTCAGTCGGTGGGCCAGGGTGATCGGCAGAGGCATCAGCTCCTCGGTATCGCTATTGGCATAGCCGAACATTATGCCCTGGTCTCCGGCACCCGTTGTTGCCTCCATCAGGCCTTCTTTTGATTCCAGGGCCTGATTTACTCCCAAGGCAATATCCGGAGACTGTTCATCGATTGAAGTCAGCACTGCACAGGAATCAGCATCGAACCCGGTCCTGCTGTTGGCATAACCGATATCACGCACTGTATTCCTCACGATCTGCGGTATATCGGCATAAGCTGTTGTGCTCAGTTCTCCTAGAACAATCACCATTCCGGTACTGGCAACCACTTCACAAGCTACACGGGCATTCCTGTCACTGGCCAGCAAAGCGTCTAAAACCGCATCTGAAATCTGGTCGCAAACCTTGTCCGGATGTCCCTCACTTACTGATTCCGAGCTAAACACCCACTCATCCTTGTTACAATAAAACATGATTACTTCCTTTCAAAAAGAAAATTTTGCCAATCCTTATTAAAAGGTATCCTGATCAGTCAAAGGTTTACGCCGGCGAACAAAAAAATACCTCCATAGAGGAGGCGCGTATCAACCTCATCTCTCAAAACCTGTCTCTCAACAGGCTCTGCTGGATTTGGCACCTCAGCATATGCTCGGTTGCCGGGCTTCACAGGGCCAGTCCCTCCGCCACTCTTCATAAGATCATATTATTTAATTGGCTGTTGATCATTATAAGTAATGGATTGAAAGATTACAAGAAAAACTAAAAA
>JAAYEX010000062.1 GCA_012728535.1 Clostridiaceae bacterium
CGCTCCTTGTACTGTAAACCCCTTAGCAAACTTACAGCACTGTCAAGACTATAGTTTTCGCCCTCCAAACCGTATGAAATAGCAGACATTATTAGCTGCGTATACGGCTGTTCATAAAAGAGAGCAACATCTTCCTTAACACCCAACAGATCTATCCAGCCGCCAATTTTAACATCCGTCAGGTTGCGGTCGACTGCTATAACAACAGTAGCCAGATATTGCGGGTACCACTTGCTCGCCACGCCGGCCTCGGCTGCGCTGAATGCCTGCACATCAAAAGCCTCAACAGCAAAACCTTCATTAAGGTATGAGAATAATGAATTGATTCTTTCTTCTTTTTTAAAACTATGAGAAGGAAGTATTTCAGAGATAATTTCTTCGTATGGTGAGGACTCATCCACGGAATAGATTATATTGGCTTTATCTGTATTCTCGTTCCCGATATTTCTGTCACAGGAGAGCAACGAAAATAGCAGCGTAGCAATAATTGCGCACACTACAATATGACAAATAAGCTTTGCTACTCTTTGTTTCAAGCTGACGCCTCCTCATATGTGCGCTTGATTACAATCACATAGCTGCCAGTTTAGCAAAAAGGTAATCCAACGAAGTATCATAAAAAACAAAATCATCTGCTGTCTTGTTTTTTATGGCATCAATTGCCATCTCCCTCCCCTTAATATTATCCTGAGACACAAGTAGTAACAAGCGACAGCCGGGAATTGTCTGCCGCAGTTTGAGGCATAGAGTGCAAGTTTTTTCATTAGACCTTGTGCTTAAATCAGTAATATCAAGGAGGGCGATGTCCAGTTTTGCCAGGTCGGCATCGAGAAGCGCCTGTTGAGGATTGAGAAGCAGGAAAGGTTCCAGCTTCAGATCAGGGTGATTTTCCAGTGAAGCAGCCAGACTTTGAGCCAGTACTTTATTGGTCGTTATAAATCCAATTCTCTTCACGTAACACCTCTGAGATTCTTTGGAATAAAATGTTCCCATTGCAATTGTATTGGACTTAAACATATTATGCCCTACCCCCTGTGGGTAGTCTTGTTTAGGTGTATCCTGTAATTGTTAATTTACTTCAGGTAGCCGAGGTGTAAAAATCGATCAAGGGGTTGTCTATGAGAGAACAAATCATCGATGTCGAGGTGAAGAATCTTGTTAAAAGCTATCGGGAGCTGCTGGCGATTGACCATCTCAGTCTTTCGATTGAAAGAGGAGAGATTTTCGGCTTACTGGGCCCAAACGGTTCCGGCAAAACCACGTTGATTAACTGCATCTTGGCTCTATTAAGCTATGATCAGGGTGAAGTTAATATTTTCGGCAAAGCTATGACAGCAAAGTCTTACGACATAAAGCAGCAAATCGGCCTGGTTCCGCAGGAGATTTCCGTCTATGAGGAATTGACCGTTTTTGATAACATTGACTACTTCTGTGGCCTGTACATAGATGATAAGAAAGAGCGCCTCCAGCGAGTAAAGGAAGCTATCGATTTTGTCCAACTCAATGAATTTGTTAAATTTAACCCAAAACACCATCATGGCAGGCTATCAGGACGGGCGTTTTACACCGGTAGACGATACAGAAACTGCAGACTTGGAAGCTAATCGTTTTGCCGGCATAGATAAAAGCAATCGCCGTGCTGCCATATACTCTCAACTAATCTACTTCTTCTCTGCCTTGGCCTACGTTACTTACTTCCCGATCAACAGCGGCATAGATGCAGTAGAAAGTATTGAACCGGGTCAATCGGCTCATGCTCTGCGCAAGGCAGTTGCACCTGTGACAAAGATCAGACATTTTTTCGGCGCTCTTATTCCGCGCTGGGCAGCGCATTTATTGCTTATAGTTTTGCTCTTCGGCTTTACCCGGCTCCTGAAAATAGATTACGGTACTGACTACCTGCGAATCATCCTGCTCCTGCTCTTTGGTACTTCGAGCGCTGTTTTCACAGGCACAGCTTTGGGAGCCCTGCTCCCTGCAGGTCAGGGAGTAAAAACTGCTCTTTCTATCTCTGTACCACTTATTTTTGCCTTAGCGTCGGGAATGATGGCCAGTCCGCTGCACAGTATAATTATGAAGCATGTACCCTGGCTACATAACTGGAATCCGCTGGGAATGATTACTAATGGCTTATATGCTCTTTATGCAGGCGATGATCTGACACGCTACAATCAACAGCTGCTGGGACTCGGTATCTTCATTCTCCTCTGTTTGGCCCTGACATTGATAGGTATAAGGAGGACACGTTATGAGAGTATTTAAGCTCTTTCTCAAACTCCTTTACGATTTCCGCAGAATAATTCTTGCCTACACTCTGATTTTTGTCGGAATTTTTTTAGCTCTTACTCTGGGTTCTTCTCCGGAGTCGGAGCAATTAAGTCTCTACGATCCGCTGATTGCTGTGTTTGATCATGATAACAGCCCTCTTTCACGTCATTTGAAGACCTACTTACTGGAACGTAACACTGAGGTTGAGATCGTAGAAAATGAAGCCGCCATAGAGGACGCTATTTTTGAGGACTGGCTCAACTATGCGGTTATCATACCGGATGGCTTTGAAGACTCTTTTGGAAAAAACGGACACTATGCAGACTTGGGAGTATACGCTAGCTATGATGATGGTTTGAATCAGCTTATGGACACACAAATCGAATTCTACCTCTCGGTCTGGGATAGTTTTCGCATTGCCTACGGCGGTTCTATACCTGTTTCTGATGCAGAGTTTACCCTGAATCAAGTTGATAAAATTATGTTAACTGAAGTTAAAGGTAGCAGCTTAATCTCAGAAAGCGATAATCAGGCAGTTATAGTCGGCAATTATTTTCGTTTTCTTAATTACATCTTGATCGCGCTGGGCTTCCAGACTATCGGTCGCGGTATTGCAGTAATCGAACAGCCCCACCTGAAGCGACGTGACCTTGTAAGCGGATATTCTGAACAAAAACGTAGCTGGGGTTTGTTAGCGGCTGTTTTTGCTGTAATGCTACTATTGTGGGCAATCCTGGCTCTTGTTCTTTTACTGATAGCGGGCCTTTCAGCAGTCGGTGTTAAAAGTGTTATTTGGATGGGCATTTCCAGTCTGACACATGTTCTGTCACTCTCAACTCTCATCATGCTTTTAATGCAGATCTTCCCGTCTGCAAACGCAGCTACTTTTCTTGGCACGCTTATCAGTCTGGCAACCGCGTTCGGTACAGGAATATTTGCTCCCCGCGAGATTATCTGGCAACCCTTGCAAACGTTTTTCTCCTTCCTGCCGACCTATTGGGACGTCTCAAATCAGTTGATTCTGGAAAGCACAGTATCTCTTTCTGCTGATTTAAGCATGGTTTGGCGCAACATGGCTATTATGCTGCTGATGGGTCTCTTCTTTTTTAGTCTGACTTTGATCTTGCGGCGGATACGCGAAAAAGAAGTAACTTAATTGTTTACCATCGCCAATTTTCATTATCTATGTTTATAATGAGAGTCAGATAGCTTAAATCGGACTGACTTACTTTAAGAAAAGGAGAAAACTAATGTCAACACCTCACAATTCTGCTGAAAAGGGCGATATAGCCAAGACTGTATTAATGCCGGGTGATCCTTTACGGGCAAAATTCATCGCCGAAAATTTTCTGGATAATCCGCGTCTATTTAACGAAGTTCGAGGCATGCTGGGTTATACCGGAACCTATAAGGGAAAACCGGTCTCTGTCATGGGCAGCGGCATGGGCCAGCCTTCCATCGGTATTTATTCTTATGAACTCTTCACCGAATATGATGTCGACAATATTATCCGGGTCGGAAGCTGCGGAGCATATGATGAAAATCTGGATTTGTTTGACGTCATGCTGGTAACAGACGCCTACTCTGATGCGACTTACGCCAAGATGCAGTCAGGCTTTGACGGAAAGGTCCTGGAGGCCAGCCCGGAACTGACGGAAAAGCTGCGTCAAAGTGCTAAGGATCTGAACATTACCGTTTTTGAGGGCAGAACTTATTCCAGTGATGTCTTTTATTATGAACCTGAAGCTGAAGGAGAACGTCCCTTGTGGGAAGTGTTGCTTGCAGACCACAACTGCCTAGGTGTTGAAATGGAGAGTTTTGCTCTCTTCCATAATGCTAAAATTACCGGCAAACAGGGCGCCTGCCTGCTCACTGTCTCAGATACGATTTATGAGTTTAAGGAAACAACTCCGGAGCAACGCGAGAAGAGCTTTACCAATATGATGGAAATTGCTTTGGGCATACTATAAATATTTTTTGTATTTCTGATATTTTAAGAAGAAAAGACCGTCTGTTTTGAGGCGGTCTTTTCTTTTTGCTGATTTCTATATGTTGAAAGCTCTTACTACCTATTAGCTATCCTCTCTCTGAGGTAATTCAATATTCTGCTATGAAAAGCAACTCCTGTTCGACCTTTTTTATATACTTCTATTTGACTTTGATAAATAGCCAATACTTGCTCAACAAAGATATCAACCGAGAAACGCTTACTGCTGTTGATAGCTGCTTCTGACATTTGTCTGCGCAAACTGGTGTCTTCCATCAAAGAAGCTGCACCTCTCAAAAATTCCTCCTCAGAAGTAAAAGAGAAACCATTAACACCCTCCTCAAAAACTCCCTTCAGACAGATGTCGTTAAACACTAACAAGGGTAATCCGGCAGCCATAGCTTCTATGTAAGTTAGACCCTGGGTTTCGCTCCGGGAAGCACTGGCAAAGGCATCTCCCATGGCATAATACCGGGGTACCTGTTCAGAACTGACAGGACCGATAAACTTGATTTTTCTTTCCAGACCGGCTTCTGAAATCTGATCACAATACTCCTGCAACTGGGGCCCTGAACCGGCCAGCACAAAATAGAAATCATCATATTCCTCTATAAGGCGCGGCAGGTAATCTAAGATTTCGTTGATCGCCTTTTCGTGCGAAATACGTCCGATATAAACCAGGACGAAGGCATCCCGGGGTATATCAAGATCCTCACGCAGTCGTAATCTTGATTCGGTGTCAGCAGCTGCAGCAGAGAAACGGTCCAGTTCAATCCCGGTAGGCAGAATCTGCAGCGGCGTCGTTACCCCATAGGACAGGAGCACATCTTCGGTTTTCCGGGTTGGAACAATTATATGATCCACACTGTTACAGAATTTAGTCGAGAAGCGTCGAATGAAGTTCTGTGCAGCTTTACTAGCATGCCCCTCACCCAGCTGCCCCAGTAGCCAATCTTCATAGAGGGTGTGAAAAGTATGAACATGTGGAATCTTCAGATCTTTGCGTACTCTGTGAGCCAGGTCGCCCATGGCAAATTCAGTTTGTGAATGTACTATATCGAAATCCAAATCTATGATCCGTTTGTAAATTACAGGAGGACACATAAGTGCCAACCGTTTAGCGCTGACAAAAGGTAAACTCGGCACCCGGATAACATTCTCTTCCTCTTCTGCTTTCGGATCAGATGGCGTAATCACATATACATCGTGGCCACGTGCGGTCAGATGTTTCTTGATCAAATTTGCAGCTGTAGAGACTCCACCTATCTGGGGCAGGTATGCGTCACTAAAAATTCCTATTTTCACTGATCACATCTCTTTCAAGAACAGTTATCGCCAATACATCTTCTACAATATATTCATTCTAAACTCATATTACATAAGTATGTGAAGGCACGCTTACTTAAATGCGAAGAATTGGATCAAAAACAGTTATTGACAGATGAGTTATACTTTCTACATAAACGTTTGAGAGGTAACTACTGAGATGGCCAAGTATGAGAGCAGACTGCACGGAAACTTTCATGAGATCCTGAGGACTGCTGATGCTGCGATTATGAAGAGCATGTCCGCTTCGCTGGAGGACAGCAGCGATGCCAGATTCGGCGACGTCCGTGTAGCAGTCCGGGTCTATGAACGCTACAGCTGGCTCGGCGGCAATCGTGTCAGTCTGAATCTGACTCTGGTCGGCGAGGGCGATGTTCTTTTTGTTTCCGCCATCAGTTCGGGCGGTAGCCAGGCAGTTTTTTTCAAGATCAATACCTTGGGCGAGTCAAGTTTTCTGGACACCTTATCGGGATCTTTGGATCGCTATCGTATCTGATATCTCCAAAAATCGCTTTGTCTTTGACTACTCTTACGAATCAGTAACCAAAAGTCATCAATTCCCATTCTCCACCATCTGCCCTGGCAAGCCACCAATGCCAATTGTATTCTGAATCAGGAATCCAAGATCCACCACCTTCTTCAGGTGACCGGAATTTGCTGGCAAATTCGATACATTGTGTATATTGGACTTCCCTATTAGCCAGATCATTCATCCAGTCGATATTTTCCTGACTGTTACATTCATCCGAGGTATAGTTAAGGCTTTGGAGTTCAGCACCCTTCATTTGAGCAAATTCTTCCAGAATTATTTTTGCAGCTGTATCCATATCCTCTTTTGAATATAGTCTGGAATCACCATAATCAACGTCAACTGTCACCGTTTTGCTTGTACACGCTGTGAACACAAAGACCATCATTAACGCAAGCACAAAGGCTATTTTTTTCATCATAGTGTCCTCCCGGTATGAAGCAGATCAATTTCATTCTACTGTTATTACTTGAGTCGGACAGCTGTCAGCTGCCTCCAGGGCTTCATCCTCGACATCTTCCGGCACTTCATCAACGATAACTTCAGCCAGGCCGTCGTCTGCCATGCGGAAGACATCCGGACAGATCTCTTCGCAAAGTCCACAGCCGATGCAACCATCCCGATCAATATGAGCTTTCATAGTATTAACCTTTCGTCTTTAAACTATTCCTTAGCCTGAGATTTCCGCTCATAGGATAAGCGTTGTAATATACGCACCTCTTCTGCAAGTTCCGGCACCGGCCCGTCTACTTGAGTGTCACGTATTACTTCCTCAATCGGTAAACTACGCACACGCCTGGGTTTGGCTCCCAGTTCTTGCATCCACTCCTGCAACTGCCTGGACGAACTGGCATAAACTA